>NZ_JBFUFP010000496.1:0-3897 GCF_056403375.1 Rhizobacter sp. P2_H2 | reverse complement strand
GGATTGGTCGTCGTCAACGATCCAGATGGGTTTCATGCCCTGCCTGTGGTTCCGGTCCCGCCCGCCCCGGGCTTCTGGCTCAGGGCAACGGGATCACGATCTTGAAAAGGGTCTGGCCCGGTTTGCTCTCGCATTCGATCATGCCCTGGTGTTGCTGCACGAACGTCTGCGCCAGCGTGAGTCCCAAGCCCGACCCGCCATCGCGCCCCGATACCAGCGGGTAAAAAATGCGATCCCGGATCGACTCCGGTATTCCCGGGCCGTTGTCCTCGATATGCAAGTCCAGTGCCAATCGATATCGTTGCTTGCCCAGCGTGACCTGGCGCGCGATGCGCGTGCGCAGCGTGATGSAGGCGTCGCCCTGCTGGATGCGCTCTGAAAGCGCCTGCGCCGCGTTGTGCGCGATGTTGAGCACCGCCTGGATCAGCTGCTCGCGGTCGCCGCGGAAATCGGGGATCGAGATGTCGTAGTCGCGCTGCACCGCCAGGCCGCGCGGGAACTCGGCAATGATCAGCGAGCGCACCCGCTCGCAGACCTCGTGGATGTTGACGTCGCTCACCACGTGCGGCTTGCGGTGCGGCGCGAGCAGCCGGTCGACCAGCGCCTGCAGCCGATCGGCCTCCTGGATGATGACCTGCGTGTACTCGGTCAGCGCGCGCGACTCGACCTCCATCTCGAGCAGCTGCGCCGCGCCGCGGATGCCGCCGAGCGGGTTCTTGATCTCGTGCGCCAGGTTGCGGATCAGCTCCTTGTTGGCACGTGCCTGGCCGAGCGCCCGCTCCTCGCGGTCCTGGCGCGTCTGCTGCTCGATTTCCACCAGCTCGACGATCGCCTCGTTCGGCCGGTCGAGCTGGTTCACGATCACGTGCACCGGCAGCGCATCGCCATGGGCCGACACCGGCCGGCGCAGCAAGGCCTCGAAGCGGCTGGTGGAGAAATCGTTGCGCACGACCGCGGCCACGGTGTCGCGCACCGAGTTGGCATCGATGAACCAGTCGAACAGCGAGCCGCCCAGCACGCTGCGCCGCGGCAGGCCCAGCACGTTCTCGAACGCGGCATTGGCGAACAGGCAGCTGCCGTCGTCGCGCACCACCGCGACCATCGTCGCCAGGTGGTCGAAGGCCTCGTAGCGCCCGGGCAGGTCGCCCGGCGCCGCCGGCCGCGCTGACTTCGGCTTGCCCACCGGCTTGGTCACCGGCGTGCTCACTGCAGCTTCGCGATTTCCCGCTTGATCGCGGCGATGTCGCTTTCCTTGCGCAGCAGGCTCGCCTTCATCTCGGCGACGCGGTCGATGTACTTCTGGTAGTTCTTCTCGTCGCCCTGGCGCTCGGGCTCGCCGTTGTTGTAGGCCTTCTGCATCTCGGCCAGGCGATCTTCTTCCTTCTTCAGCTCGGCTTCGAGGATGCGGCGTGCATCGCTGTCGCGGGCGCGCTGGTCATTCGGGTCGACGCGGTTCTGGCCCGATGTCGCCGCGCCCGAGGCCGACTTCGCCGGGCGCAGCCCCTGCACCACGGTGATCGGCGTGCCCTCGAGCGTCTTGCAGCCCTTCTCCTTGGCTTCCTTCGCCGACAGCGTGTCGGTGTAGAGCACCGGGTTGCCGGGGCAGCGGTAGACGGTCTTTTCTTCGGCGGCCCGGGCAGGCAGGGTGATCACGGTGGCAACGGCAACCAGTGTGAGCACGCGACGGGTCGTGGTTCGGTGAGAGCGCATGAGAGATACCTCGGGCCGTGGGATCTGGTGGATTGTGGCCGATCCCGCCATGCAAAAAGGGACGGCGTGGGCCGTCCCTTTTCGTCGTGTCGGTGGCGGAACCGCTGGACCTGAGAGCCTTCGCCCCCGGTCCGGGTTCCGCGCCGCCACCAGGCGCCGCAGATCAGGCGCTGTAGTACATGTCGAACTCGACCGGGTGGGTCGTCATGCGGAAGCGCGTGACCTCCTGCATCTTCAGTTCGATGTACGCATCAAGGTAAGCATCGGTGAAGACACCACCCTTGGTCAGGAACGCGCGGTCCTTGTCCAGGTAGTCGAGCGCCTGGTCGAGGCTGTGGCAGACGGTCGGGATCTTCGCGTCTTCTTCCGGCGGCAGGTGGTACAGGTCCTTCGTGGCGGCTTCGCCCGGATGGATCTTGTTCTCCACGCCGTCGAGGCCGGCCATCAGCAGGGCCGAGAACGCCAGGTACGGGTTCGCCAGCGGATCCGGGAAGCGCGCTTCGATGCGGCGGCCCTTCGGGTTGGCGACGTACGGAATGCGGATCGAGGCCGAGCGGTTCTTGGCCGAGTAGGCCAGCTTGACCGGAGCTTCGAAGCCCGGGACCAGGCGCTTGTAGCTGTTGGTGCCGGGGTTCGTGATCGCGTTCAGCGCGCGGGCGTGCTTGATGATGCCGCCGATGTAGAACAGCGCGAATTCGCTCAGGCCGGCATAGCCGTCGCCGGCGAACAGGTTCTTGCCGTCCTTCCAGACCGACTGGTGCACGTGCATGCCGGAGCCGTTGTCGCCGACGATCGGCTTGGGCATGAAGGTGGCGGTCTTGCCGTAGGCGTGGGCCACGTTGTGGATCACGTACTTCTGCAGCTGCAGCCAGTCGGCGCGCTGCACCAGCGAGCTGAACTTGGTGCCGATTTCCATCTGGCCGGCATTCGCCACTTCGTGGTGATGCACTTCGACCGGGATGCCCAGCGATTCGAGGATCAGGCACATCTCGGAGCGCAGGTCCTGCGCGCTGTCGACCGGCGGCACCGGGAAGTAGCCGCCCTTGACCGCCGGACGGTAGCCGGAGTTGCCGTGGTCGTATTCCTTGCCGGTGTTCCAGGCCGCTTCCTCGGACTCGATCTTCGAGAACGAACCGGACATGTCCACGTTCCAGCGCACGCTGTCGAAGATGAAGAACTCGGGTTCCGGACCGAAGAAGGCGGTGTCGCCGATGCCCGACGACTTCAGGTAGGCCTCGGCACGCTTGGCCAGCGAGCGCGGGTCGCGTTCATAGGGCTTGCCGTCGGTGGGCTCGATCACGTCGCAGGTGAGGATCAGCGTCGGCTCTTCGAAGAACGGGTCGATGTTGGCCGTGTTCGGGTCCGGCATCAACAGCATGTCGGAAGCCTCGATGCCCTTCCAGCCGGCGATCGACGAACCGTCGAAGGCGTGGCCGGAGATGAACTTGTCTTCGTCGAACGCAGACAGGGGCACCGAAACGTGTTGCTCTTTGCCGCGGGTATCGGTGAAGCGGAAGTCAACGAACTTGACCTCGCTTTCCTTCACCATCTTCATCACGTCGGCGACGGTCTTTGCCATCAGGTTCTCCTAGCGAGAGGCTTGTGGGGGTGAGTGGGTGGGTACAACGACAGTTTCAGTGCCGGGAGGGGCCTGGAAATGCGCACAGGAATGTAGCAGAAAGCATGCCCGCGCCCGATGACAGAGCAGGGCCAGCCGGCATGCGCTCCACCGGGTGAGCGAGGCCTCCAAGACGATGCGTGCGAGGGGTGTTGACGCCACTTTGGTGCGCCGCGCAGCACCACGCTGGACAAGGGTTTCGGCGCTCAACGCACCAATTCGGGGCCGAGTTGCGCACCATGGCCACGCAGCCCGGCCAGCAACTCGGCGAAGGCTTCGGCCACCGGGGCGGCCGCGCCCTTGACGCCCAGCTCGATGTGGCGCCCCCACTGCGGGTGGTCGACACTCGGCAGGCTGAACACCTTGACGCCGTCGAAGCGGGCCTCGATGGCTTCCATCAGCGGCGTGAGGGTCGACTCCATCGCGCCGAACACGATGACCGATTGCTCGCGCGGGCGCTCGGTGCGGTGCTCGGCGGCGTAGCGCTCGTCGAGCACCCACTGCACCATCGGCCAGGCCATCACCGGGAAGCCGGGCACGAAGTGCACATGGCCGACCGAGAAGCCGGC
>NZ_JBFUFP010000495.1:0-3908 GCF_056403375.1 Rhizobacter sp. P2_H2 | reverse complement strand
CGACGATCCTGTCGGCGATCGGCATGATGCCCTCGAGCACATGCTCGACGATCAGGCAGGCGATGCCGCGCTCGCGGATGTTCAGCACCACCTTCACCATCTCGCGCACCTCCGACGGGTTCAGGCCGGCCATCACCTCGTCCATCAGCAGAAGCTTCGGTGCGATGGCGAGCGCGCGTGCGACCGCCAGGCGGCGCTGCTCGCTGATCGTCATGCTGCCGGCGGGCTTGTCGGCGAACTGGTCGAGGTTGACGAAGGCCAGCCACTGCTGCGCCTCGTCGCGGGCGGCCGAGACACGGCGGTTGCGCATCAGCGCACCGGCCATCACGTTCTCGCGGGCCGTCATGCTGGTGAAGGTGCGCGCGACCTGGAAGGTGCGGCCGACGCCGGCGCGGGCGCAGGCCTCGGGCGGCAGGCCGGAGATCAGCTTGCCGTCGAGCCGGATCTCGCCGGCGCTCGGCTCGTAGAAGCCGGCCACGCAGTTGAACGCCGTCGTCTTGCCAGCGCCGTTCGGGCCGATCAGCCCGACGATCTGGCCGGCGTCGACGCTGAACGAGACATCCTGGTTGGCCATCAGGCCGCCGAAGCGCTTCGAGACGCCTTGCAACTCGAGAAGACTCACAGCGCCACCTCCACCTTGGCGGCTTCGACTGCGCGGGCGCGGCGCCGCTGCCGCCACTCCCGGAATCCGCCGATCAACCCGCTCGGGTAGAACACCGCGATGCCGACGATCAGCGCCGCGTAGATGATGGTGTCGGTGCCGCGGCCGGTGCCGCCGAAGGTGGCGCGCGTCAACTCCTCGATCGTCGTCAGCACCACCGAGCCGACCACCGGCCCGAACAGCGTGCCGACGCCGCCGAGGATGGACACCAGCGCCATCTTGATCGACAGCGCGGTCGTCAGCACCGAGCCCGGGTCGATGTAGAGCTCCTTCTGCGCATACAGGCTGCCGCCGAGCGCGGTGAAGAAGGCGCTGAGCGACAAGGCCACCTGCTTGTAGCGCGCGATGTTGATGCCGATGCTGCGCGCGGCATCCGGCTCGTCCTTGATCGCCCGCAGGTAGTAGCCGATGTGGCTGCGCTCGACGGCCCAGGTCGCGAGCAGCGTCAGCACCAGCAGGCCGAGCGCGAGCCAGTAGTACGGCGCCTTGTCGGCGAACACCATCGTGGCCCAGCCCTGCCGGTCCATCGGGATCGTCAGGCCGACCGCGCTGCCGGCGTACTCCCAGTTGGTGAACACGATCTGCACGATCTCGGCGACCGCGATCGTCGCCATCGCGAAGTAGTGCCCCTTCAGCCGGAAGCACGACCAGCCGAAGCCGAGGCTCAGCAGCGCCGCGACCACGCCGCCGAGCAGCATGCCGAGCCACGGGTTCACGCCGAAGTTCAGCAGCAGCAGCGTCGACGTGTAGGCGCCGAGCCCGTAGAACGCCGCATGGCCGAGCGAGACCTGGCCGGCGTAACCGCCGAGCAGGTTCCACGCGACGCCGAGCTGCGCGGCCATCAGCACCAGGATCGCGAGGTTCAGGTGCGAGGGGCTGTGCGTGACGAACGGCAGCAGGACCGCGGCCACCGCCAAGGCTGCGAGAGCCAGGGTCTTCTTCGAAGGCTTCATGCTTTCCCCATCAGGCCCTGCGGCCGGAACATCAACACCGCGAGGAACAGCACCAGCACGATGGCGGTCTTGTACTGCGGCCCGAGCAGCAGGCCGCCCATCACCTCGATCACGCCGACCAGGATGCCGGCCCAGAACGCGCCGGTCACGCTGCCGAAGCCGCCGAGGTTGACGACCACGAAGGCGATCAGGATGAAGTTGGCGCCGACCTCCGGGAAGATCGGGAAGAAGGTCGCGAGCAGCACGCCGGCCGCGCCGGCACAGGCCGCGCCGATGCCCCAGGCGAGCCCGAACATGCGGTGCGAATCGATGCCCATCAACTGCGCGGCCTCCTTGTCGGCGGCGGTGGCTTCGAGCGCCGCGCCGAGGCGGGTGCGCGTCAGGAAGAAATGCACCAGCGCGGTGACCGCGATCGCGCCGACGCCGGCCACCAGCTGCGGCTGGCCAAGCTGGATGCCGGCCAGCTTGACGCTGCCGCTGACCCACGAGCCCTCGATCGAGCGGAAGTCGGGCTTCCACAGGAACTGCGCGACGCCGCGCAGCAGGATCATCAGCCCGAAGGTGGTGAAGATCTGGCTGAGCATCGGCGCATCGATGATGCGGCGGATCACGAGCTTGTACAGCAGCACGCCGAACGCGAACAGCATCAGCACCGTGAGCGGCAGCGTGAGCATCGGGTCGAGCGCGTACAGCGCGAACAGCCAGAAGCTCGCGTACATGCCGAGCATCAGGAACTCGCCGTGCGCGAAGTTCACGATGTCCATCACGCCGAAGATCATCGTGAGGCCGATCGCGACCAGCGCGTAGATCAGGCCGATCAGCACGCCGGATGCGAGGGTCTGGAGAAGGATCTCTGCAGTCATGGTGGACGTCCTCGCGGCCGGTTTACTTGCGCTGGTCCCACTTCGGCATCGGCCAGGTCACCTCGCGCGTCGCGAGGTTGAACGGGTACACCGTGTTGTACTTGCC
Organism: Rhizobacter sp. P2_H2; assembly: GCF_056403375.1. Taxonomy (NCBI): domain Bacteria; kingdom Pseudomonadati; phylum Pseudomonadota; class Betaproteobacteria; order Burkholderiales; family Sphaerotilaceae; genus Rhizobacter; species Rhizobacter sp. P2_H2. The sequence continues at coordinate 1,325 of NZ_JBFUFP010000495.1, read as the reverse complement.
GTCGACGATCTGCACCAGGATGCCGCGGCCCAGCGTGTTCTGCCCGGTGCTGTCGAACTTGACGCCCTTCCACGGCATGATCAGGTTCTCGGCGCGCAGGTCGGTTTCCGACAGTGCCTTGCGGATCGCCTCCGGCTCGGTGGACGCGGCGCGGTTGATCGCATCGGCCAGCACCATCAGCCCGGTGAAGGTGCGCGACGAGTTGCCGGTGAAGTTGGCCTTGTAGCGCGCGAGGAACAGGTCGTTGACCTGCTTGATCAGCGGGTTGCGCGTGGCCAGGTCGAGCGCCCACACCTCGCGCGTGATCACGTACTCGGCATCCTTGCCCAGCGTCTTGATGAACTCGGTGTCGGTGAAGCCGGCGTTGTTCGCGAGGATCATGTCCGGCGAGAAGCCCAGCTCCTTGTAGGTCTTCATCGACAGCAGCGCATCACCCAGGTACGACGACTGCATCACCAGCGACGGGTTGCCCGCCTTCAGCGTCTGCACTTCCGACGTGAGCTGCGTGCTCTTGGCCGGGTAGGTCACCTGCTTGACCAGGTTGTAGCCCTTCTCCGGCGCCAGCCTGGCCTGCAGCTTGGTGGTCTCGTTGCCCCACAGCGTGTTCTCGTTGAAGGTCGCGATCGCGCCGATCTTGAAGTTCTTCTTCGCCTCCAGCTCCTTCAGGAAATCGAAGAAGTTGTGGACGAACAAGTCGTCGTGCGGCGTGGTGCGGAAGAACCACTTGAAGTTGCGCGCCGTCAGCGAGGCCGACGACGACTCGGGGTTCAGGAACGGCACGCCGTAGCGCTCGGACACCTGGCTCGCGGTGGCGGTGACGTTGCTGTTGTAGGCGCCGACGAGCGCGACCACCTTCTCCTGCGTGATCAGGCGCTCGGCCTCGGTCGCGCCGGTCTGCGGGTTGCCCTGGTGGTCGGCGAACACCAGCTTGATCTTCGCGCCCTTCAGCTTCGGCAGGCCGCCGCCGGCGGCGAACGGCAGGTCGGCGACACCCTTCGCGCCGTTGTTGATGATGTCGGCGGCCAGCTCCAGCGCATTCTTCAGCTCGGCGCCGGTGGATGCGGCCGGGCCGGTCAGCGGGTAGATCACGCCGATCTTCACCTCGGCCGACTGCGCGCGCGCGCCGGTGCCGAAACCCAGACCGAACAAGGTGGCGCCCAGCGCCTGGAGAACGCTTCTGCGGGGCTGCGGATGTTGCATGGGGACTGCTCCTGGACGAGGTTGAAGGAAGAACGGGAACTCAGAGGCTGGCGATGTGGGTGTTCAGCAAATCGGTGATCAGCATCGCGCCGGGCGCGTGCGTGATGCAGAACTCGGGGCGGGCC
>NZ_JBFUFP010000494.1:0-3918 GCF_056403375.1 Rhizobacter sp. P2_H2 | reverse complement strand
ACTTCATGTACGGCCCGCAGCGCAAGCGGCCGTGCCCGATGTGCACCTCGATGCTCAGCGCGTTCGATGGCGAGATGCCCGACATCCTGCAGCGCGTCGCGTTCTCGGTGATCGCCCGATCGCCGATCGACCGCATCCTGGCCTTCAGGAAGGAACGCGGCTGGCGCCACCTGCGCCTGTACTCGTCGGGCGGCAACGACTTCAACCGCGACTACGCCGACGAAGACCCGGCGAGCACCGGCGACAACGCCGGCTTCAACGTCTTCACGCGCCGCGACGGCGTCATCCGCCACACCTGGGGCGACGAGATGGGACCCGAGAGCGCCGACCCCGGCCAGGACCCGCGCGGCGCGCCCGAAGTGATGCCGATCTGGATCGTGCTCGACATGACGCCCGGCGGCCGGGGCGTCGACTGGTACCCGGAACTCGAGTACCCGCAGCGCTGAGGCTCCAGCGGTTCCGCGCAGGGCGCAGAATGGCGAATGCGCCTGTCGAGCTTCATCCACGCCAACCTCGATGCCATCCTGCGGGATTGGGTCGCTTTCGCCGCCAGCCAGATGCCCGCCGCGGCCAGCATCGACGAGGTGGGCCTGCTCGACCACGGCAGGCTGATCCTGCAGGAGATCGCCGAAGACATGCGCCGTCCGCAGGACGACGACGAGCGGCAAGCCAAGTCGGAAGGCCAGAGCGACACGCCCGCCCCCCTGCGAAGCATCCCGTCGCGCAGCCATGCCCGACAGCGCGAGCGACAGGGCTTCGAGGTGGAGCAGATGGTGGCCGAATACCGGGCGCTGCGCGCGACGGTGTTGAGGTTGTGGCGCGCTTCACAGGGCGAAGCCCTGGCCCTCCAGGATCTCGACGACGTGACGCGCTTCAACGAGGCCGTGGACCAGGCCATCGCGGAGTCGTTGAGCGTCTTCGTGCTGGAGGTGAACCGCACGCGCGACCTGTTTCTCGGGATGCTGGGCCACGACCTGCGAGGGCCGCTCAGCACGATCTCGGCCTACGCGGCCCTGGCGCTGCGCACCCGCCCCGACGACGCGCCCCAACTCGCCGTGGTGAAGCGCAGCGTCGGCCAGATGAAGGCCCTGCTGGACGACCTGGTCGAGTACACGCGCCACCGCCTGGGGTCGGGCCTGCCCGTCAGTCCGGCGCCTCTGCATCTGGACAAGTTCGCCCAGAACACCTTGCAGGAAATCGATGCGATCACGCCCGGAAGAGTCCTGCAGCTGACCGTGCTGGGCGACCTGCAGGGTGAATGGGACGCCCGGCGCCTGCACCAGGCCTTGTCCAACCTGGTGTTCAATGCCTTGAAGTACGGATTCCCCAGCTCGCCGGTCCGCGTCATCCTGGATGGCACACGCGCCGACGAAGTCCTGCTGGCCGTCGAGAATCACGGCAAACCCATTCCTGCCGACCTGCTGCCCAGCCTCTTCGATCCGCTGGTGCGCGCCGGCAGCGACGAAGGGGATGCCGATTCCCAGGTGGCCGGGGCCAATCTCGGCCTCGGTCTGTACGTCGTCCGCGAGATCGCCCTGGCCCACGGCGGCACGGTGGATGTCTCATCTGACGAAGGGGCCACCCGCTTCGAGCTTCGGTTGCCGCGCATCTGCGTGCGTCGCGACGAGGCATGAGGGTCCCAATGTGCGGTAGCGTACAGACCCGCGTGGCCGTCCATGCGACGTTCAAGCCTTCCTGGCTCCAGCGCGTGATGCCGTTCGAACGCCCCAGGTCCGGCAGTCCCTCAATGAATGCGACGCTGCTTGCCGGCGTGTGACACATGCCCAGTCCAGAGAGCGATGGAATTGCGATCTTCCTGAAAAGGACAGTGCGAGACGGCGCCTCTTCGCTGCAGGTCGCCGAATCGGTCAGCGTGGCCTTGCAAGGCATCGACGAGGCCTTGACGCCCATCATCGGCAAGCGCGGCGTTGCCGCGCTGCACCAGCGCACGGTGCACCTTGCCCGCGGGAGCGGTTCCTGGCTGATCCTCACCAAGGAAGGAGTTCCCACCGCGATGGATTTCGAGGCGCTGAAGAGCGCGCTGGCACAGCAGGAGGCCATCGACGCCGCCGACCAGGGCGCCCTGATCCTGCAGACCTTCCACGCGTTGTTGACCACCCTGGTCGGCCCGTCGCTCACCGAACGATTGCTTCGCCCCGCATGGGCCACCCTTTTGAGCGGTCCGTCCGCGCAGGACACCACGTCATGACCAGCAAAGTAACGATCAACCGGTTGGCCACGAAGGTGCCCGGCCTGGACGAGATTCTTGGTGGCGGTTTGCCGGAGTTCTCCTTCAACCTCATCGCAGGCCAGCCGGGCTGCGGCAAGACGACGCTGGCGCACCAGATCATGTTCGCGCTGGCGACACCCGAGCGCCCGGCGATCTACTTCACGGTGCTGGGCGAGCCGCCGCTGAAGATGCTGCGCTACCAGCAGCAGTTCGAGTTTTTCGACACCGAGGCGATCAACACCTCGATCCGTTTCATCAATCTCTCCGACGACGCCGTGGTGGGCGACCTCGACCGCGTGCTCAAGCGCATCGTCGACGAGGTGACGCGGCACAGCCCGGCGCTCGTCTTCGTGGATTCCTTCCGGTCGGTCGTGCTGGCCAGCGAGACCGACGGCAACCCCCACAACAGCCTGCAGCAGTTCGTCCAGCAGCTCGGCATGGTGATGACGAGCTGGCAGGCCACGACCTTCCTGATCGGCGAGTACTTCACCGAGACCGATGCCAACCCGGTGTTCACGGTGTCGGACGGACTCATCTGGCTGCGCCAGAGCGTGCAGCGCAACTCCATGGTCCGCAAGATGGAGATCATGAAGATGCGTGGACAACCCACGCTGGCGGGCCTGCACACGTTCCGCATCACCGACGCGGGTGTGGAAGTGTTTCCACCGGCCAGCGTCGCGATCTCGCCGCCGGGCGACCCGAACGCCGCGCCGCTCGCCAGGCGGCTGTCGATGGGTGTGCCGGGCCTGGACGAGATGCTGGGCGGCGGCTTGCCGTGCGGCTACTCGCTGCTGGTGGCGGGGCCTTCCGGCTCCGGCAAGAGCATCCTGGCTGCGGCTTTCCTGGCGGAGGGCGTGCGAGCGGGAGAGACCGGCGTCATCGCTGCCTTCGAGCAGAGTCCCAGCCGGTCGCGCAGCCGCGTGGTCGCGGACCTGATCGCGAGCGGGAAGGTGGGCGTGGTGGAGAACCGCGCCGATCTGTCGATCGACGAGGTCGGGTACATGCTGATGCAGAACATCCGACGCCTCGGCGCAACCCGCGTGGTCATCGATTCGCTGTCCGGCTTCGAGCTGGCACTGGCGCCGACGTTCCGCGAGGACTTCCGCGAATCGCTGTCGAACCTCGTCATCACGCTGGCCAGTGCGGGGGTCACCGTGCTGATGACCTCGGAACTCGAGGACCGCTACACCGATCTTCGCTTCAGCCCCTACGGCACCGCGTTCATGACGGACGCGATCATCGTGCAGCGCTACATCGAGATCGACAGCCGGCTGCGGCGGGTGATGGCGGTGGTCAAGGTCCGGGCCAGCGCCCACTCGGACCAGCTTCGTGCGTACAGCATCGACGGCGATGGCATCCACATCGGCGAGATGCTGGCCGACCAGGAAGGGCTGCTCGGGGGCCGGCCCACGACGAAGCTGGCGGCCGCCGGACCCGGCAAGCGTTCCTGAGTCCGGGCATGCGGGCATCGTCACCATGACCGACGCTCCCGATCTTCCAGGCGTTGCGGCGACGGACGCCCAAGCCGAGCTGGACCGGCTGAATGCGCAGGTGACGACCATGCGCACCGTCCTGACGCAGTTGCTGCAGGATGTCGTCCGCGCCGAACGGCAGGTGGAGGAAGGCCGGGCGGCGCAGCTGCTGGAGGCCAACGAGCGCTTGATGGTGAGCGCGCTCGGGGCCATCAC
>NZ_JBFUFP010000493.1:0-3919 GCF_056403375.1 Rhizobacter sp. P2_H2 | reverse complement strand
GAAGGCCTGGGCCACTTCCTGGCAGGCCTTGTCGGCGATGAAGCTGCCGGAGAACGGGAACTTCGACTGGGTCGAGAAGCTTTCGTTGCGGGCGTTCGAGACGACCAGCGTGAACGTCCAGTTGCCATCGGAGATGCCCGAACTGAAATCGATCTGCTCCAGCTTGCCCGACAGCTTCAGGCTCGAATTCGGGTCATACAGGCCAGCCAGCTTCAGCTCGTCGATGAAGGCCTTCTCGATGTAGGTCTCGAAGCTCGGCTCGACCTTGACGGAGCCGGCGGCACGGCACGAGATCGAGGCCTGGCCCGGCTTCGCTGCCTCGAATCTGGCAACCGAAACGGGCTTGATGCTGGCGGCTTTCAGCGCTTCCACGTTCTTGACCGATGCGCCGTAGGGGGCGACGTTGAAGGCACAACCGGTCATCAGGGCGGTCGCGGCGAGGAAGGGCAACAGGCGAAGGGACATGGCGCGTTCCAAGTGGGTGAAGCGGCGGATCATACGGAACGGCTTGTCGGATATCGAGGCCAAACGCTGTCGCGTCCATCACTTTGATGAGACGGAATTCGCACACGTCGCGGATGGATCGAAGCCGGTGGCGCGCAGGCTGTGCAACGGCGCAAACAGCGGCTGCGGCAGCGCCTGCCAGTCGAACCACTGCCAGCCGTCGCACTTGTCCGGCTCCAGCGTCGCGGGTTGGCCGAGCGTGTGGCGCGCCAGCACGAACACCGTCAGGTACTGATGCTTGACCTCGTCGAACACATCACTGGTATAGGGGCCGCGTTCGCACTCGCCGAGCGTGAGCCCGGTCTCTTCCAGCAACTCGCGGCGGGCGCAGTCCTCGATCGACTCACCGTATTCCAGCCGGCCGCCGGGGGCCGACCAGGTGCCCGCGCCGTGCGACCCGCGCCGGCGGCCGAGCAGGACCTGGCCGTCGCGCAGCACGAGGATGCCCACGCCCACGCCGACCTGCGTCATCGTGCGAGGCCCTGTCGCGGCGTCCGGCCGACCAGCACCGGCTGGAACAGCACATCGTCGCGGCGCTGCACGTCGGCGAAGCCGGCTTCGCGCATCAGCGCGCTCAGCCGTTCGATGCTCACCGCGTAGTAGCGGCTCGTCGCGACGCTGGTGGTACAGCTGCCGTCCGGCGCCTCGGTCGTCAGGTACATGCGCAGGTCGTAGTGGTCGCCGTCCCACTCCCAGACCTGGACGGCGATGAACCGGCTGCCGTCGGCGCCCCGGCGCATGCCGTAAGGATGCACGTCGGGCGTCTTGCGCACGATGGCGGCGTAGTCGCGCACCGAGATCATGAGGCTGCCGCCCGGCCGCAGGCATCGATGCGCCTGGCGGAAGCACGCCAGCAGGTCCGCATCGGTCAGCAGGTGCGGCACGCTGTTGTCGCAGGCCAGCACGGCGGCCATCGAGGCGCTGGCCACGCGGGCAAGCGTGCGCAGGTCGTCGACGCCGGCCTGCGCGACCAGCGAGCGCCGCTGCAGCTCGGCCTGCAAGCGCTGTACCGCGGCGGGAGAGATGTCCGACGCGATCACACGGTGGCCGTGCGCCAGCAGCCCGAGCGTCTGCGTGCCGATGCCGCAGGCGGCATCCAGCACCGGGTCGCCCGGCTGCACGCCCTCTTCGGCCAGCAGCGCGGCGAGCGCCTGCCCTTGGTGCTGGATCGCGCCCTCCCAATCGCCGTACAGCAGGTGGTAGTGCGGTGCGAGGTGGTCGTAGAAGGAGCTCGTCATTTCGGCAAATCATGCATCACATCGCACACCGTGCCTTGCGGGCCGCGGCCGGCGCGCAGCATGGGAACCACAGGCACCCCAGGAAGACCCGCCATGAGCATCAATGTCAGCGCCGCACCCTCTCCGCTTGCTTCGTACCGGTCGATCGGACCGATGCCGCTGCAGCCCGGCTCGTCCGCCTTCCAGGCGGCATCGATCGGTGCGCTGCGGCGGCCGTCCGCCGAGCCCGCCGTCGAAGCGCCGGGTGCCAAACAGGCCGAACCGGCCGTCGACCACACGACGCGCAGCCCGGAACTCGTCGAGATGTTCGACTTCATGCTGCAGCAGCACATGCAGCAGCAATCCCAGAAGTCGCCGCTCGCCGACAGCAAGTCCGAGGGCATCGCCGTCGAGCTGGCACAGGACAAGGTCAGCGAGCAGCGCAACTACGCGAGCCACCCGCACCTGATGCTGGCCGTGTGATCAGTCGCTGATCAGCTTCGTGTCGTAGAACGACAGCGTTTCGTTGAAGCGCATGCACGACTTGCCGGTGACCGTCGGCGCCATCTCCTGGTCGTAGCGGTCCTTGAAGCGCACGAACAGGCCGAGCGCGACGTCCTTGGCCTGCTCGGGCGTCACCTGGCCGGACGCGAAGGCGTGTTGCTCGATGCGCTTCAGCGAGTTCACCAGCAGCGAGGCATGCGATTTCTCCCAGCGCTTCTGTGCGGCCATCGACGGGTAGCCGAGCTTGTCGCACTGCTCCGCACCCTTCATCGCGAACGCGAAGTGCATCAGGTTGCTCGCGGCGTCCTTCTCCGTCATCGCCAGCGCGGCGCCTGCGGCCCCCTGCAGCACCACCGCCACGGCCAGCGTGCGCGCATCGATCAGCTTCATCGGTGGATCTCCCTGTCCGCAAAGTTGCGCCGCGATGGTAGCGCTGCCAAGGGTGGGTGCGCATGCTACTAGAATGCGAACCATTCTTGTTTGCGCACCATGAGATCTCCATGAACCGTTGTACGCCGATCGCCTGCGCCGCCGCGCTGGCCTGCCTGATGCCCGCCGTGCAGGCCCAGACCGCCGCGGCTGCTCCCGCTGCGCCCGAGGCCGCGGCCAGCGCGCCGGTGACGACGCTGCCGACCGTCAACATCAGCGCGAGCGCCGATGCCTCGGCCGCCGGCCTGAGCAAGCCGTACGCGGGCGGCCAGGTGGCGCGCGGCGGCCGTGCCGGCGTGCTCGGCACGCGCGACAACATGGAGACGCCGGTCAGCATCACCAGCTACACCAACGACCTGATCCAGGACCGCCAGGCGCGCAGCGTCGGCGAGGTGCTGCAGAACGATCCGGGTGTGCGCATGGCGCGCGGCTTCGGCAATTTCCAGGAGGCGTATTTCATCCGCGGCTTCCTGCTGAACTCCGACGATGTGGCCTACAACGGCCTCTACAGCCTGCTGCCGCGCCAGTACATCGCCACCGAGTTGTTCGAGCGCGTGGAGGTCCTGCGCGGTGCCTCCGCCTTCCTGAGCGGAGCGAACCCCAGTGGCACCGGCATCGGCGGCTCGATCAACCTGCTGCCCAAGCGCGCCACCAATGAGCCGCTGACGCGCGTGACGCTCAGTGGCGGCAGCGGCGAACAGGGCAACCTGGCCGCCGACGTGTCGCGCCGCTTCGGCCCCGACAACGCGACCGGCATCCGCGTCAACGCTGCGTACCGCAACGGTGGCACCGGCATCGACGACGAGAAGGCCAGGACCGGACTGACCGCCGTCGGGCTCGACTGGCACAGCCGCGATGTGCGCCTCTCCGGCGACATCGGCTACCAGGACAACCAGCTCAAGCGCGCCCGCACCAACGTCTCGCTGGCCGCCGATGCCACTGCGGTCCCGGATGCACCGGACTCGAAGTCGAATTTCGCCCAGCCGTGGTCGTACTCGAACGAGCGCGACCTGTTCGGCACGCTGCGCGGCGAATGGGACCTGGGTGCCGACGTCACCGCGTGGGCCGCGTACGGCCTGCGTCGCAGCGACGAATCGAACTCGTTGGCCAACCTCAGCGTGAGCGATGCGAGCGGTGCGGCCACGACCTCGCGCTTCGACAACACGCGAGAGGACAAGGTCGACACCGGCGAGCTCGGTGTGCGCGGCAAGCTGCGCACCGGCCCGGTCGGGCACGAATGGGTGGCCTCGTACACGGCGTTCCGT
>NZ_JBFUFP010000492.1:0-3921 GCF_056403375.1 Rhizobacter sp. P2_H2 | reverse complement strand
GGTTTCCTCCAGCGGCGTGGCGGCATCGAAGCGGTGCGAGTAGAAGATGTCGACGTAGTCCAGGCCCATGCGCCGCAGGCTCTGGTCGAGGCTCGCGAGCACGTATTTTCGCGAGCCGCCGCCCTGCCCGTACGGGCCCGGCCACATGTCGTAGCCGGCCTTGGTGGAGATCACCAGCTCGTCGCGGTAGGGCTTGAAATCCTCGCGCAGCAGGCGCCCGAAATTGGTCTCGGCGCTGCCGTACGGCGGGCCGTAGTTGTTGGCGAGGTCGAAGTGGTTGATGCCGAGGTCGAAGGCGGTGCGCAGCAGCGCGCGCTGCTCGGTGAGCGGCGTGGCATCGCCGAAGTTGTGCCACAGGCCGAGCGACAGCGCCGGCAGTTTCAGGCCGCTGCGGCCGCAGCGGCGGTAGGTCATGGTCTCGTAGCGGTCGGCCGCGGCGGTGTAGGTCATGGTGCCCGGGGTGTCATTTGACGAAGTCGTACAGCGGTGCATTCTTGTCGACGATGTGCACCGTGAACAACTTCAAGGGTATGTCGCCGACCACCTTGAAGCTGCCGTGCTGCACGTCGCGCAGGTTCAGCCCGGTCAGGCCGGTGGGCATCATCGAGGCATCCTTGCCCGGCGCCTGCACCATCGCGCCCTGCAGCACGTGGAAGGCCTCCACGCCGTGGTGCACATGCAGGTTGCTGCTCTGGCCCGGCTTCAGCTCGACGATCGACGCGATCACCTCCATGTTGGGCGTGCCGCTCAGGTCTGTGCGCTTCTGCTCGGCGCGCTGCGGCGAATCGGTGAGCGTCTGGGCGGTGAGGCCGGTGGCCAGGCCGAGGGAAAACAGCAAGGCGCCGGACAGCATCAGCGCCGGACGGGACATGTTCTTCATGGCGGTCTCCTCGCGCGACATGCGCGGTGGCACTGTGCGCGCGGCGAACCCGCAGCGTCAACCGGGATTGCCAGGGAAGGATCCGGCGCGAATCCCTTCAGGCCACCGCCAGCCTGCGCCGCGCCGCCTCGTACTCCCCGTGCAGCCGCTCCACCAGCACGCGCGCCGGCACCACCGAATCGATCGCCCCGATCCCTTGCCCGCAGCCCCAGATGTCCTTCCAGGCCTTGCGCGCATCGCCGCCGAAGTTCATCTTGCTCGGGTCGCTCTCGGGCAGGTTCTCCGGGTCGAGCCCGGCCTTCACGATCGAGCCCTTCAGGTAGTTGCCGTGCACGCCGGTGAAGAGGTTGCTGTAGACGATGTCGTCGCTGCTGCTGGCGACGATCATCTGCTTGTAGTCGTCGCTCGCGCGTGCTTCGTCGGTCGCGATGAAGGCCGAGCCGATGTAGGCCAGGTCGGCACCCATCGCCCGCGCCGCCAGGATCGCATCGCCGCTCGCGATCGAGCCGCTCAGCGCAAGCGGGCCGTCGAACCAGGTGCGGATCTCCTGCACCAACGCGAACGGGCTCTTCACGCCCGCATGGCCGCCGGCACCGGCCGCCACCGCGATCAGCCCGTCGGCGCCCTTCTCGATCGCCTTCTTCGCGAAGAAGTTGTTGATGACGTCGTGCAGCACGATGCCGCCCCAGGCGTGCACCGCGTCGTTCACGTCGGTGCGCGCGCCGAGCGAGGTGATGATGACCGGCACCTTGTACTTCGCGCACAGCGCCATGTCGTGATCGAGCCGGTCGTTGCTCTTGTGCACGATCTGGTTGATCGCGAACGGCGCGGCCGGGCGCTCCGGGTGCGCGCGGTCGTGCGCGGCCAGCGTCTCGGTGATCTCGGCCAGCCACTCGTCGAGCAGCTCGGCCGGGCGCGCGTTCAGCGCCGGCATCGCGCCGACGATGCCGGCCTTGCACTGCTCGATCACGAGCTTCGGGTTGCTGATGATGAACAGCGGCGAGCCGATCACCGGCAGCGGCAGGTTCTGCAGAACGGGCGGAAGCGACAAGGCGGGTCTCCGTTGAATTGACAGATCAGAATGCGTCCATCGCCAGCGCCATCACGCTGTCGGCGCCGTCGAGGATGGCATCGCGCTGGCCGGGCACGCGGCTCAGGATGTGCTCGGCATAGAAGCGTGCGGTGGCGACCTTGGACTGGAGGAAGCTCGCATCCCCTTCCTTCGCGGCCAGCTGCGTCTCGGCCACCAGCAGCGCCCGCGCCAGCTGCCAGCCGGCCATCAGGTTGCCGGCCAGCATCAGGTACGGCACCGAGCCGGCGAACACCGCGTTCGGATGCGCCTTCGTCGATCCGGCCACGAACTCGACCACCTGCACGAAGGCCTCGCGCGCCACGGCCAGCCGCTTCAGCACCGCACGCGCGGCCACGCTGTCGCGCCGTGCCAGCTCGGCCTCGGTCTTCTCGATCTGCGCGGCGATCGCCTTCGCGGTCCGGCCGCCGTCGCGCGCCGTCTTGCGGCCGACCAGGTCATTCGCCTGGATCGCGGTCGTGCCCTCGTAGATGGTCAGGATCTTCGCGTCGCGGTAGTACTGCGCCGCACCGGTCTCCTCGATGAAGCCCATGCCGCCGTGCACCTGCACGCCGAGGCTCGTCACCTCCAGGCTCATCTCGGTGCTGTAGCCCTTCACCAGCGGCACCATGAACTCGTAGAAGGCCTGGTTCTGCTGGCGCACCTCGGCATCGGGGTGCGCATGCGCGGCGTCGTAGGCGGCCGCGGCCGTCAGCGCCATCGCGCGACAGCCTTCGGTCAGGGCGCGCATCGTCATCAGCATGCGGCGCACGTCGGGGTGGTGGATGATGCTCGCGCTGCCGGCCACCGAGCCGTCGACCGGGCGCGACTGCACGCGGTCCTTCGCATAGGCCACCGCCTTCTGGTAGGCCCGCTCCGCCACCGCGATGCCCTGCATGCCCACCGCATAGCGGGCCGCGTTCATCATGATGAACATGTACTCGAGGCCGCGGTTCTCCTGGCCGATCAATTGCCCGACGGCCCCCCCATGGTCACCGAACTGCAGCACCGCGGTCGGGCTGGCCTTGATGCCCAGCTTGTGCTCGATGCTCACGCAGTGCGCATCGTTGCGCGCGCCCAGCGAGCCGTCGGCATTCACCAGGAATTTCGGCACCAGGAACAGGCTGATGCCCTTCACGCCCTCGGGTGCGCCGACCACGCGGGCCAGCACCAGGTGGACGATGTTGCCCGCCATGTCGTGCTCGCCGTAGGTGATGAAGATCTTGGTGCCGAAGATCTTGTAGCTGCCGTCGGGCTGCGGCTCGGCGCGCGTGCGCACCAGTGCGAGGTCGGAGCCGGCCTGCGGCTCGGTCAGGTTCATCGTGCCGGTCCACTCGCCGGAGATCATCTTCGGCAGGAACAGCGCCTGCTGCTCGGGGGTGCCGGCGGTGAGCAGCGCCTCGATCGCGCCATCGGTCAGCAGCGGGCACAGCGCGAAGCTCATGTTGGCGCTGTTGAGCATCTCGATGCAGGCCGCGCCGATCGTCTTCGGCAGGTTCTGCCCGCCGAAATCCGACGGATGCTGCAAGCCCTGCCAGCCGCCTTCGGCGAACTGGCGGAAGGCCTGCTTGAAGCCGGGCGTGGTGGTGACCTGGCCATCCTTCCACGACGACGGGTTCTTGTCGCCCTCGAAGTTCAGCGGCGCGAGCACCTCCTGGTTGAAGCGCGCGCATTCCTCGAGCACCGCCTGCGCCGTCTCCAGCCCGGCGTCCTCGAAGCCGGGCAGCTGCGCCACGGCCTCCAGTCCGGCGAGTTCCTTCATGCAGAACAGCATGTCCTTGACGGGGGCGATGTAGCTCATCGTTGTCTCCTTGTTCTCGTTCAGGCAAAAGAAAGCCCGTTGATTCGATCGAGCCAACGGGCTTGCGGGGCACTGCTTGCGGCGCAGGCTCCGGGTCTTACAGGGCCTTCACCAGCTCCGGCACGGCCGTGAAGAGATCAGCCTCGAGGCCATAGTCGGCCACGCTGAAGA
>NZ_JBFUFP010000491.1:0-3923 GCF_056403375.1 Rhizobacter sp. P2_H2 | reverse complement strand
GGGGCGCTGACCGCACCGGACGGCGCGCCACGGCCTCCCCCACGCGCCTTTGCAGCACAGAARGWMGAAGGRAAACTGGATCACCCCAAGGTCGCCACAAGGAGCGCCTTGATGGTGTGCATCCGGTTCTCCGCCTGGTCCCAGACGATCGAGGCCGGCGACTCGAAGACCTCGTCCGTCACCTCCATTCCGTCGAGCCCGAAGCGCTGGAAGATCTCCTCCCCGCGCCGCGTCTCCCGGTTGTGGTACGCCGGCAGGCAGTGCATGAACTTGACGGCTGCATTGCCGGTCGCCGCCATCAGCCGTGCATTCACCTGGTACGGCCTCAGCAACGCGATCCGCTCGGCCCAGGCYGCCTCCGGCTCCCCCATCGACACCCACACGTCGGTGTAGACGAAGTCGACACCCTCCACCGCCTGCAGCGGCGCCTCGGTCAGCGTCAGCTTCGCGCCGCTCACGCGCGCCAGCGCCTCGCACTGCGCCTGGATCTCGGGCGCCGGCCACAGCACCCGCGGTGCCGCRATGCGCAGGTCCATGCCCATCAGCGCCGCCCCCTGCAACAGCGAGTCGCCCATGTTGTAGCGGGCATCGCCCAGGTAGGCCACCCGCATCTCGCGCAGCGGCTTGTCGCAGTGCTCCTGCATCGTCATCAGGTCGGCCAGGATCTGCGTCGGGTGGAACTCGTTCGTCAGCCCGTTGTAGACCGGCACGCCCGCATGCGCGGCCAGGTCCTTCACCGTCTGCTGCGCGAACCCCCGGTACTCGATCGCGTCGTACAGCCGGCCCAGCACCCGCGCCGTGTCCTTCACGCTCTCCTTCTCGCCCAGCTGCGAATCGCCCGGACCGATGAACGAGACGTGCGCCCCCTGGTCGTGCGCCGCCACCTCGAACGCGCAGCGCGTGCGCGTCGACGACTTCTCGAAGATCAGCGCGATGTTGCGACCGCGCAGCGTCGGCTGCTCGGTGCCCGCCGCCTTCGCGCGCTTGAGCTCGTGCGACATCTCCAGCAGGTGCTGGATGTCGCGCGCGTTCAGCTCGTCCAGCGACAACAGGCTGCGGTTCTTCAGGTTGTAGGCCATCGCACTCCCCTTTCCTCGATTCAATACACCACCGCGTCGCGGCTCAGCGGGCAGCTCATGCAATGCGCCCCGCCCCGCCCGCGGCCCAGCTCGCCGCCCGGGATCTCGATCACCTCGATCCCGGCCGCGCGCAGCTTGCGGTTCGTCTGCGTGTTGCGGTCGTAGCCGACCACCACCCCCGGCTCCAGCGCCAGCAGGTTGTTGCCGTCGTCCCATTGCTCACGTGCACTCTCGAAATCGTCGCCCCCGGTCGCGATCGCGTTCAGCGCCGGCACCTCCAGCGCCGCGCTCACGACGTCCAGCAGGTGCTGGCCCGCCAGCGTGCGGATGCGCGGCGGCCCGCCGCGCGGCCCCGGTTCCAGCTCGTGGCACACCAGGCGGTCCACCACCTCGGGGAAATAGGTCACCACCTCGCGCGAACAGGGCGTGAACACCGTGTCCAGGTGCATCGCGGCCCTGGCGCGCGGCATCTGCGCCGCGATCACGCGCCGCGCCGCGCCGTGCTCGAACAACCGGTGCGCCAGTTGCACCACCGCCTGCGGGCTGCTGCGCTCGCCCATGCCCACCAGCAGCACGCCGCGCCCGAGCGGCATCAGGTCGCCGCCTTCCAGCGTCGCGAGACCATGGTCGCGCATGTCACCGCCCCACCAGGTCTCGAAGCCGCCGTTCACGAAGCGCGGGTGGAAGCGGTACACCGCCGCCTTCAGCAGCGTCTCGCCGCGGCGCACCGGCCAGAACATCGGATTCAGCACCACGCCGCCGTAGAGCCAGCTGCTCGCGTCGCGCGTGAACAGGCTGTTCGGCAACGGCGGCAGCACGAAGTCGTGCATGTCCAGGTACGGGCCCAGCAGGCCGTTCGGGCGGAACGGCAGCTCCGACTTCGTCATGCCGCCGATCAGCAGCTCGGCCAGCCGGGCCGGCGGCAGCTCGGCCAGCGCCGCATGCAGGTCGTCCAGCATGCCGAGCCCGACGCTGTCGGGCATCACCCGGTGCTGCAGCACCCAGCGCCGCGCCTCGGGCTGCGCGAGCGTCTCGGCCAGCAGCTCGTGCAGCTCCAGCACTTCGACGCCGCGCCGCGCCATCTCCGAGACGAACTGCGCGAAATCGCGCTGCGCGCGCTCCACCCACAGCACGTCGTCGAACAGCAAGCCACGGCAGTTGTCCGGCGTCAGCCGCCGCTGCGCCAGCCCCGGGCGGCACACCAGCACGCTGCGCAGCCTCCCGATCTCCGAATGCACGCCCCAGTTCATCGTTTGGTCCACAGCCTCTCAGAGCTTCTGCAAGTCCAGCACGCCACCGGCGATCAGCCACAGCGTCACGAAGGCCGCCGCCAGCAGCAGCACGGCCACCACCTGCTCGCCCGCCCCCGCGTACACCGGCAGGCCGCGGCGCCGCCGCGCAAGCGCGTGCACCGCCAGCCCGGGCACGTAGACCAGCGCCGTCAGCAACAGGTACACCGGCCCGGCCGCATACACGAGCCAGGCGCTGTAGACCGTCGCGACCGCACCGGTCAGCAGCAGCGCGCGCGAGCCCGCACCGCGCCGCAGCGCGAACAGCGCGCACACCAGGTAAGGCAGCAGGATGGTCGAGGTCGCCAGCTTGATCAGCGCGAGGTAGGCATTGCCGGCCAGCAGCGACAGCAGCAGCACCGCCTGCACGATGCCGTTGCTCCACCACAGCGCGGCGGCCGGCGCCTGCCGGCGGTTCTCGCCGCCGAAGCCGCCCGGGAACACCTCCTCCTTCGCGGCGCTGTACGGCACCTCGGCCGCCAGCATCGTCCACGCGAGCATCGCGCCGCCCACCGACACCAGCAGGCCGATGTTCACGAGCACCGCACCCCAGGGCCCGACCACCTTCTGCAGCACCCCGGCCATCGACGGGTTGGCCATCTGCGCGAGCTCGGCCTGCGGCACGACGCCGAGCGACAGCAGCGTGATCGCCATGTACAGCAGGAGCGTCGCGCCGAAGCCGAGCATCGTCGCGCGGCCGACGTCGCCGGCGCTGCGCGCCCGCGCCGAGAACACCGAGGCCCCCTCGATGCCGATGAAGGCCCACACGGTGACCAGCATCGTCGAGCGCACCTGGTCGAACACCGGCCCGAGCTTCGCATCGCCCCACATCGACAGCGAGAAGGTCGGCGCCTTGAAGGCCACGCCCACCAGCCCGACGAACATCAGCAGCGGCACGAGCTTCGACAGCGTCACCAGCGTGTTGACCGCCGCCGCGGTGCGCACGCCGCGCAACGCCAGCCCGTGGTAGCCCCACAGCAGCACCGACGCCGCCGCGACGCCCACCGCGGTGTCGCCGGCGCCGAGCCCGGCCGCCGGCAGCAGGTTCGACACCGCCGCGACGATCACGACCAGGTAGCCGGCATTGCCGATCAGCGCCGACAGCCAGTAGCCCCAGGCCGACTGGAAGCCGACGAAGTCCCCGAACCCGGCCCGCGCATAGCCGTAGACGCCACCGGTCACGCCGGGCGCGGCCTGCGCAAGCTGCAGGAACATCATCGCCAGCGACAGCATGCCGAGCGCGGTGATCCCCCAGCCGATCAGGATCGCACCCGCACCCGCGCCGGCCGCCATGTTCTGCGGCAGCGAGAACACCCCGGAACCGATCATCGAGCCGATCACCAGGCTCGTCAGGGCGCCCAGCGACAGCCGCTGGCGCAGCGGTGCCCACGTCCCGGAGACGGACTCGGCGACGGCCGGCGTGCGCTCGCGCGAGGGCGGCGCGGAAACGATGGATGGCGTGGACATGGCGACCTCCTGCAAAACCCTTCCAAGGGCGTGGAGGCAGCCTAGTGGGCCCGGCCGCGCCGGGCTTGATACCCGTCAAGCCATTGCG
>NZ_JBFUFP010000490.1:0-3925 GCF_056403375.1 Rhizobacter sp. P2_H2 | reverse complement strand
ACCAGTGGGTGTGGCAGCACGGGCTGCGGCCGGCCGGCGACCGCGCGGTCGCGACGATGGTGGCGCGGCTGCGCCGTGCGCAGGTGCCGCTGTCGACCGCCGACCTGCTGGCCTTCGAGCGCAGCGCCGCCGCGCTGGCCGCGTTGCGCGGGCACGCGGTGCCGCTGCGCGTCGACCTGCTCGATGCACTGCAATCGGCCGTCGTCAAGGAGGCGCTGGAGGTACCGGCCCCGTGGAGCAACGACCGCCGCCTCGGCGCGCACCACCACCCGGTGCTGCGCGAGGCCCTGCTCGCGCTGACCGGCGACGGTGCCGGCCGCCTGCATGGCGACACGCCGCTGCCGCCCTTGCTGCACGACGTGCGGCAACGGCTGGCCGCGCTCAACCTGCAGATCGAACGCACCGCCCACCAGCTCGTGCTCGACCGCCGCCGCGCCGAGGACACCCCGCGCGCGCACCTGCTGTGGCAACTGCGCTGCCTGCAGGTCAGCGGCGTGCAGCTGGTCGAGACGAAGGCACCGCGTGCCGCGCGCGGCCTGGCCCGCGAGCTGGCCTTCGAGGAGCACTGGCGGCTGCAGCAGACCGAGCGCTGGTACCCCGACCTGATCGAGGCCGCGATGCATGGCGCGACGCTCGAGGCCGCGGCACGCCAGGCACTGCTGCGCCAGGTGGCCGATGCGCAGGGAGACGCCACGGTGCTGGCGCAGTGCCTGATGCAGGCGATCCGCGCCGGCCTGCTCGACATGGGCCACGAGCTCGCGCAGCAATTGCGCGAAGGGATCGGCAGCAGCCACGACCACGGCGCGCTCGCGCGTGCCGCGCAGTCGCTGGCCGCGATCGTCGAGGCCGGCTTCTGGGGCGACGACCCGCGCGCGCTGCTCGAAGACACGCTGGCGCTGATGGCCGGCCAGCTGCTGTGGCTGCTCGAAGGCCGCGACGGCGCCGGCAGCCCGCAGCTGCTGGAGGCCGACGTGCACGCGGCTGCCGTGTTCGACACGCTGCTGCGGCTGCACCTGCCCGCGCTCGACGGCGGCTTCGTGCGGCAGACGATGGCCCGCCTCGCGCGCAGCCCCTCGAAGCCGCCGGCACTGCGCGGCGCGGCGCTCGGTGTCGCGTTCCAGCACGACGCGCTGGTGGATGACGCCAGGGCCGACGGCGCGCAGGCCGCGCGCGACGAGGTGATCGCGATCACACGTGCGATGCCGCCGCGCGACGCGCTCGGCGATTTCCTCTACGGCCTGTTCTCGTGCGCGCGGGCGCTGGCGAGCGAGAGCGACGGCATCGTGCGCGCCATCCATGCGGCGCTCGACGGCATGGGCGTCGAGGATTTCCTGGTCGCGCTGCCGGCGCTGCGCTCGGCGCTCGGCTGGTTTCCGCCGCGCGAGCGCGGCGCGCTGGCGGCCCACGTCGCGCGGCTGCTCGGCCTCGACGCCGGCCAGCGGCAGCGCCTGCTGAGGCTGCACGACGGCACCGAGGCACTGCTCGATGCGCGCCGCGTCGAGGCGCAGGCGATGGCCTGGGCGAACCAGATCGGGCTGCTGACATGAGGCGGGCCGAGCGCCGGGCCGCTCCCAAGCCGGCCCGCATCCCCTCGGGGGATCGATCGATGTACTCATCGAGCGAGGGGTTGTCATGACGAAGCCGCTGCCCGAACTCGACGCCGCCGAGCGCTGGCGCCTGCTGCTCGGCGAGGCCGCCGACGCGAGCCTCGGCGCGGCCGGCGGCCACGCGGCCGCGATGGACCGCTCGCTCGCGTGGCTGTACGGCCGCGACGACCCGTCGCAGGACGGCCGGCACGCCGACGACGCGCTCGACCGCCACGGCGGCAGCGAAGCCTCGCAGCTGACGGTGCCGGAGTGGATCAACGGCATCCACGAGCTGTTCCCGAAGGAGACGATCGAACGCCTGGAGCGCGACGCAATCGAGCGCTACGGCATCGACGAGGTGGTGAYCAACCTCGACGTGCTGGAGCGCGCGACGCCGAACCCGGCGCTGCTGCAGGCGGTGCTGCGCACCAAGCACCTGATGAATCCGCAGGTGCTGGCGATGGCGCGCAAGCTGGTCGACAAGGTGGTGCGCGAGCTGGTCGAGAAGCTCGCGAAGCAGGTGCAGCGCGCCTTCAGCGGCGCGCGCAAGCCGCAGCAGCTGAGCCTGCAGGGGGCAGTCAGCCAGTTCGCCGCGCGCGAGACGCTGAAGCGCAACCTGCGCCACTACGATGTGCAGCGCGGCCGGCTCGTGATCCAGCGGCCGCTGTTCCACGTCAACACGCGGCGCGTGCTGGAGCCCTGGCAGGTCTTCCTGCTGGTCGACCAGAGCGGCAGCATGCTGAACTCGGTGATCCATTCGGCGGTGACGGCCGCCTGCCTGTGGGGCCTGCCGGGCATCAAGACGCACCTGATCGCGTTCGACACCGAGGTGGTCGACCTGAGCGACAGCGTCACCGACCCGGTCGAGGTGCTGATGGGCGTGCAGCTCGGCGGCGGCACCTTCATCGGCAAGGCGGTGGGCTACGCGGCAGAGCGCATCAGCGTGCMGCGGCGCGCGGTGGTCGTGATCGTCAGCGACTTCTACGAGGGCATGCCGGAGCACGTGCTGATCGGCCACGTGCGCGCGCTGGTGGCGCAGGGCAGCACCGTGCTCGGGCTGGCCGCGCTCGACGAGCGGGCCGACCCGGTCTACGACAAGGAGCTGGCCGGCCGGCTGGTGGAGGCCGGCGCGCAGGTCGGCGCGATGACGCCGGGGCAGCTCGCCGCCTGGCTCGCGGAGAAGCTGAAGTGAGCGCGGTGGGGGCGATCGTCCGCGACGACCTGCTGCACCTGTCGCCCGAGGCGCTGTCGCATGCGGCGAATGCCGGCATCGTCAAGCGTGCGGTGCGCGAGTTGGCCGGCGGCTACCGGCCGCGGCTGTCGGTGGACGCGCAGGGGCTGCTGGAGGCGGTGTTCGACGATGGCGTGTCGTGCCGCTGGCCGGCGGGCGTGGCGATCCAGGATGCGCGCTGCAGCTGCAACGCGGCCGGCGTGTGCCGGCACCGCGTGATCGCGGCGCTGGCGTACCGCGAATCGGCTTCGGCACAGGCGGAACAGGCGGCCGCGCCGCTGCCGGTCGCAGCACCCGTGGCCGATGCCGACGATGCGGCGCTGGCCCGCGTCGTGCCGGCCACGCTGCTGACGCAGGCCGGCCTGCTGCGCGATGCCGGCATCAGCATCGAGGTGCGGCAGCGCGGCGGCGGCGACCCGTGCGACACCGCGCGGCTGCCGAGCGCGACCGTGCGCTACTGGGGCGGTGCCGCACTCGAGACCGCGCGCTGCGACTGCGTGCGCGCGGCGGCCTGCGAGCACGTCGCGCTGGGCGTGTGGGCGTTCCGCGCCGCACGCGAACAGGATGCAGCGGCACCGCAGCTCACGGTGCGGCTGGGCTCGGCAGGCCAGGCTCACGCGGTCGAGCGCGCGCCGTTCGAGCAGCTGGTGGAGGCGATCGCGCGGCACGGCGTGTCGCAAGGCGCCGATGCATGGATGCAAGGCCTGTCGACCGCACGCATCGCCGCGACCGAAGCGGCCTGGCTGTCGCTGCTGCTCGCCGACCTGGAGACCTGGGGCGAGGGCTACGCGAAGCGCCGCGCGCTGTACGACGCCGCGCAGGGCGTCGACCTGCTGGCCGAGCTGGGCCTGCGGCAGGCCGCGGGCGGCCTGCCTGGCCATGCCGGCGCCGTGCTGGGCATCGGCCAGGCGGGAGAGACCGCGCTGGACCGGGTCAGGCTGATGTGCCTGGGCGCGCGCACGCAGCGCGACGGCGAGGCGCGCCGCACCACCCTCGTGATGGCCGACATCGACACCGGCACGCGCCTGGTGCTGGCGCATGCGTGGCAGGTGCCCGAGGCGCGGCGTGCCGACGAGGCCGCGATCCGCGCCGCCGAACGGCTCGCGCC
>NZ_JBFUFP010000489.1:0-3926 GCF_056403375.1 Rhizobacter sp. P2_H2 | reverse complement strand
TCGCCGGCGCAGCGCAGCGCGCGGGCGCGCAGCGACGGGTCGGCATCGTCCAGCGCTGGAGCCAGCGCGGCGCCGGGATCCACGCGGTGGACCGCGCAGCCGGCCAGGCCGATGCGCCGCCACAGCGGCGATGCGGCGTGCAGCATCGCGCGGATCGTCCCGCGCAGGAACTGCGGCGACACCCAGCCGAACGCGGCCTCCAGCATCGGCACCCAGCCGGGCTGCTGCTCGGCCAGCGCCAGCAGTTGCGCCACCTGCCGGCCGTCGCCGCGCTCCAGGGCCAGCAGCGCCAGCGGTGCCGCGGCCCACGGCGTGCCGTCGGCCAGCAGGCGCCTGCAGGCATCCCAGGCCGTCGACGCCTCGCGCAGCCCGTCGACATGCGCCGCCAGCCGGCTGTCGAGGGCCTCCAGGTCGTCGAGCAGGTAGTGCGGCTGCGCGACGGCCAGGCTGCGCAGGTGCCACAGGAAGGCGGCCTGCCCCGCATGCTCCTCGGCGATGTCCTCGTACCGGTCCATCGGCCTCAGGGCTGCTGGCGGGCCCGGTAGCGGTACGGCGGCCCCGGCAGCTCGTCGTCATCGGGCAGCTCGCCCGGCGACGCGAGGAACGGGTTCGTTCCCGGATCGAGGCCTTGCAGCCATGCATCCCAGAACGCCTCGTTCTGCGCAGGATCGTAGGCCTGCCCCGGGTCACAGGCCTGCGGCGGCACGGGCGCCCCCTCGGACGGAAAATTCTCGAACAGGTCTGGCTTGCGCTGCGCGAGCTCCACGTCGATGGCATGGAAGCGCAGCAGCCGGTGCATGCACGCCTCCCACCAGTCGTCGAAGGGCCGGGGATCGTTCAGCACATGGCGCACGAGGCTGCGCATCCACACCGCCTCGCGGCCCGGATCGGGATCGGTGCCCAGGTCGTGCAACGCGTTGTCCAGCAGCGTGATGGCCGCCCGCAGCGGCCCGAGCACCGGGCCGGCCCACACGCTCTCGTCGAGGTCCACCCGCACGCAGTACGCCGGGTGCACCGCGCCGGCCCACGCCGCTGTGATGTACAGCACGGCCTCGTGGTGCTGGCCGGAGGCGGAGAAGCGCTGCACGATCCACTCGGCGCTGGCGATCAGCAAGGCCAACCTGGCCTTGCCGGTCAGCAGCGGCAAGCGTTCGTCGGCCCCGGCGTCGGTCAGGTAGTACGCGTCGGACTCCCAGGCGTCCCAGGCAAAGGGGTAGTCATCGACGGCGATGCCGGCGGCGGCGAGGTAGTCGCGTGGTGGGCTCATTCGGATCTCACGGGGAGGGTTGGCGCGGGGCGCCGAGGCGGTACGRTTCGCCGTCGAAGCCGAGGCGCAGCATCTCCTGCGGCGAGCGCAGGTAGCGGTTGGTGCTGCCGTCGAGGCGGGCCAGGAAGCGGGCGGCCAGGGCCTCGCGCTGCGCCGGCTGGTAGTCGAAGCCGGGATCGAGCAGCTCCGGCGGCAGCGCCGGGCCGCGATGCGCGGCGATGAAGCGCTGCCAGTCCTCGGGGTTGTCGAAGTCGTTGCGGGAGTGCGCCGGCCCCTGCGGTGCGTGGGCATGCTGTTGCACCCGCGCGATGGCCAGCTCGAACCAGTCGACGAAGGCCGGGCGTTCGGCCTGCGGCATGACGTGCTGCACCACGTGGGCAGCGTGGAACGTCTCCCGGACCGGGGCGTGGATGCTGTCCCAGTACGTGGCCCGGTCCATCCCCTTCCACAGGTACACCGCCACCTCCAGCAGCGCCGACAACGCCGGCGGCGCATCCGGCGCCGTGCGCACGCTGCCCGCAGAAGGGTCTGCGTAGCGCCAGTCGACCTGGTACGCGAACGCCGCCTCGGCCAGCTCCAGGCAGGACGCCGCCTCGGCGGCGGCATCCATGAAGCGCACGGCGGCCCAGGACAGCAGCCCGGCGCACAGGCTCAGCTGGCCGCACAGCGTGGTGTTGTCCAGCTTGCGCAGCAGCGGCGTCACCGCGTTCGCCGGCCCGCAGTGCTGCTGCGCGCCGCGCCACGCGAAGTCGATCGGCGCGTGACGGATCGACGCGGGAATCCAGGGTGGCAGGCGGGCAGGCATGGGCGCTGGAGCGAGGTGGGGTCAGCTGCAGGCGGTGGTCGGCGGGCAGGTCGGCTTCTTCATCTCCAACTGGCCCTCCTTGTTGCGCTCGCACAGCCAGATGTCCAGGCAGCCGGCCTCCTCGATCGCGCAGATGAGGTGCGCGCAGCTCTGCTTGCAAGGCGACTCCTTGGTCTGCCCGTTCGCCGGCCCACCCGGCCAGTCGATGGCGAGCAGCAGCGATCCGCCATTGGGCTGCGGGTGGGTCAGGAAGATCTCGTCGATGATCTTGGGCTCCGCATGCGCCGGGTAGTTGGGCGTCATGCCTTCGTAGCTGTGGTACTGGAACGGCGTCTTCTCGCGGCCGGATCCGAAGCACGCCATCGTGCCGTGCGTATCCCGTTCGATGGGGTCGTAGTCCTGGCCCTTCGCCTGCGCCTTGGCCTGCTTCTTCAGCTGCGATTGCGGGATGCTGGGCTGGAAACTGGCGTAGTCGCGTTGCGCCGGGGTCATGCTCAGGCGCTTCTCCTTGGTGCTCACGCCCACCGCCCAGCCATTGCCGAGGCCGCCCTTGCTGCTGCCGCGCACATGTTCCGCGGTGCCGCTGGAATCGCGAAACACGCCGTGCGTCACGGTCTGGCTCTTGTCGAGCTGCGGGTTCGCCTTGCGCGCAGCGGCATTCTTGGTTTCGAGCGCCTGGCAGTCGGTGCCGAAATCCGGCGGCCCCTTCTCGGCCATGCTGGCCCCGGTGGCACCGCCCGAGGGGTTGCCGTGGTTGTGCGTCGTCAGGTCCATGAAGCGGGTGGCATTCGCGCCCTCCACCATCACGTCCATCGACCAGGCGGCGAACTTCATCGGCCCGGTGATGTTGTGCGAGACGACGTTCATGCCGAAGCTGCGCGTCGCCGCCTCGTCGCCGGTGCTCTTGCTGTAGGTCGAGCTGTTCTTCTTGCCCACCTCCTGGCCGCCGATCTTGACCGTGCGGCTGCCTCGCGCGGTGTCCTTCGCGAAGGCGGTGTTGGGGTACGGGATCGGCACCGGCCCGGCCGGTGGCCCGGGTGGCGACAGGCAGACGTCGGGCATCGCCGCGATCGAACGGTTCGTCGAGGCCTTGCCCGACACCTCCAGCCCGTTCGCGAAGACGTTCCTGCCCATGGCCTCACCCCCGGCGCTCGAAGGCGGTGACGAGGGCGACACGCTCGCCGTTGTCCTCGCCGGCGTGCAGCAGCGTGTGATGGCTCGGCGCGTACGCCTTGGCACCGGCCTCGAAGGCCCAGCCCAGCAGGCAGGGGAAGATTGCAGCCCCGACCTCGCCGATGGACTGCGCCGGGTGCCAGGTCTCCACATGCCCCTTGGGCCGGCGTGACACACCCTCCGGCGGCAGTCGGTCGAGCCGGCCGGCGGCGATCGCCGCCTCCTTGAACTTGAAGCGTTCGCCGTTGTGATCGCTGACCGTGAAGTTCAGATCGAAGAACGGCACCTGCGCCATCTCGAGCGCCTGCTGCATGGCCTGCGTCAGGCCGTCGCCGAGCACCGGATCGTTCTCGTTGCCGCCGTCGCCGCTCGCCTCGCGGCCCACGCCGATGCCCTGGATCAGCAGCTCGTCCGCATCGAACGCCCCGCTGCGCCCGACCAGCACGGCGCAGGCCGCTTCGCCGGGCAGGAAGCCGTTGCTGTTGGTGCCGCATTTCAGGCGCCTGCGGCGCATGTAGTGCGCGACGACGACCTGGCGCAGGAAGCTCTCGACCCCCACGATGATGCAGCCGGGCGCGCCGTGGCGCCCGATGAGGTCGTCCGCGACCTGCAGCGCCGTCAGGATGCCGGTGCGCCCGCCCGCGATGGTGCCGCTGCCGGCCGGCAGCGCGCCACCCCAGT
>NZ_JBFUFP010000488.1:0-3926 GCF_056403375.1 Rhizobacter sp. P2_H2 | reverse complement strand
CATCATGGGTGTCGAGACCGGCGGCTGCCCGCACACCGCGATCCGCGAGGATGCGTCGATCAACCTCGAGGCGGTCGACCGGATGCTCGGCAAGTTTCCCGACGCCGACATCGTGTTCATCGAGTCCGGCGGCGACAACCTCGCCGCCACCTTCAGCCCCGAGCTGAGCGACCTGACGATCTACGTGATCGACGTCGCGGCCGGCGAGAAGATCCCGCGCAAGGGCGGTCCCGGCATCACGAAGAGCGACCTGTTCGTGATCAACAAGACCGACCTCGCGCCGCACGTCGGTGCCGATCTGTCGGTGATGGAGGCCGACACGAAGCGCATGCGGCCGAACCGGCCTTATGTGATGAGCAACCTGAAGACGAACGCCGGCCTCGCCGAGGTGGTGGCGTTCATCGAGAAGAAGGGCATGCTGGCCTGAGGCGCCGGCGCCCCAGGGCAGGCTACCGCAGGTTGAGCGTGCTCTGCAGCGCGCGCACCGCGCCGGCGCCGATCGACGCGCCGAAGCGCTTGGCCAGCCGCTCGGCGACGTTGTCGCGCGGCGTGTAGTCGATCACCTCCTCGGCCTTCACGACCTCGCGCGCCACCATGTCGAGGTTGCCCAGGTGGTCGACCAGGCCCATCTCGAGCGCCTGCTGGCCGTTCCAGAACAGGCCGCTGAAGGTGTCCGGCCCGATCTTCAGCCGCTTGCCGCGGCCTTCCTTCACGACGCCGATGAACTGCTGGTGGATCTGGTCGAGCATCGCCTGCGTGTAGGCGCGCTGCTTCTCGCTGACCGGCGAGAACGGGTCGCCGATGCCCTTGTTCTCGCCCGCGGTCTGCAGACGGCGCTCGACGCCCAGCTTCTCCATCGCGCCGGTGAAGCCGAAGCCGTCCATCAGCACGCCGATCGAGCCGACGATCGAGGCCTTGTCGGCATAGATCTCGTCGGCCGCGACCGCGATGTAGTACGCGCCCGAGGCGCAGGTTTCCTCGACCACCGCGTACACCTTCTTCCGGTGCTTGGCCTTCAGCCGGCGGATCTCGTCGTTGATGATGCCGGCCTGCACCGGGCTGCCGCCCGGCGAGTTGATGCGCAGCACGATGGCCTGGGCGCCCTCGTCCTCGAACGCATTCTTCAGCGCGCCCACCAGCAGCTCGGCACTCGCCTCGGTGTCGGATGCGATCTCGCCGCGCACCTCGACCAGCGCGGTGTGCGGCCCGCTCGGCGTGGCCGCGTGGTTGCGCGCCGTCAGCAGCGCCCAGGCGATGACCGCGAACACCAGCAGCCAGCTCCAGCGGAAGAACAGCTTCCAGCGGCGATCGCTGCGGCGGTCCTTGAAGAAGGCGCGGGCCAGCTCCTCGACGGTCTCTTCCACCGACGGCTTGGCAGGAGCGGCCGCCACCACGGGGGCGGGTGCAGGAGGAGGAACAGGCGCGGCAGCGTCGGGCGAGGGCAACTCGTCGTGCGGATTCATGCAGGGCTTTCGGCGGCCTTCGTTCAGTCTTCGAAGGCGGGTTGGATGTCGCGCGAAGGATACCAATAGACCTCACCGGCCTCTTCCTCGACACGCAATTCCGTCAGCTTGCCGCGGCCACACGGCCCGGCGACGCAGCGGCCGTTCAGCGGATCGTAGGCCGCACCGTGGATCGAGCACAGGATGAACTCGCGGCCGCTGTCGAGGAATTCGCCGGGCTGCCAGTCCATCTCGGCCGGCACGTGCGCGCAGCGGTTCAGGTAGGCGACGACGCGACCCTCGAAGCGCAGCGCGAAGGCGCGCGTCGGCTCGCGGTACTGCAGCACGTCGAACACCAGCGCCTGCCCCTTCTCGGGCAGTTGCGCCGCGGCGCACAGGTGGCGCCGCGCGGCCGGCTCGGGCATCAGCGGCGGCAGGGGTGAGGGTGGCAACACCGGCTCAGCCATGGCGGTCCAGCCATTCGCCCAGCTCGGGCACCGAATGCGCGACGAAGCGCGGCGCGTAGCTGTCGAAAGCGTCCGGTTCGTGCGCCCCGTAGCTGACGCCGATGCAGGCCACGCCGGCATTCACCGCCATCTGCAGGTCGTGCGTGGTGTCGCCGATCATCAGCGTGCGCTCGGGCGCGACGTCCAGCTCGGCCATCAGCTCGAACAGCATCTGCGGGTTCGGCTTCGATGCAGTTTCGTCGGCGGTGCGGGTGGCATCGAAATGGCGGGCCAGGTCGGCGGTGCGCAGCGCCTCGTCGAGCCCGCGGCGCGATTTGCCGGTGGCCACGCCCAGCCAGTGGTTGCGCGCCTTCAGCGCGGCCAGCATCTCCAGCGTGCCGGGGAACAGCACGATCTCGTGCTGGCGCGCGAAGTAGTGGTGGCGGTAGCGGTCGGCGAGCGCCGGGTACAGGTCGCGGCTCAGGCCCGGCGCGGCATGCTGCAGCGCCTCGGCCAACCCGAGGCCGATCACGTAGCTCGCGTCCTTGTCGCTCGGCACCACGGTGCCCACGTCGGCGCAGGCCGCCTGGATGCAGCGCGCGATCAGCGTGGTCGAGTCGAACAGCGTGCCGTCCCAGTCGAAGGCGATCAGGTCGAACTGGCGGGGACGGGTCATGACGGCAGGCTCTGGAGGAATGCACTGCATTCTGCCGGCAACGGCGCCTCGAGTTCGATGGCCTCGCCGCTCGCGGGGTGCTCGAAGCGCAGCCGCCGCGCATGCAGGAACATGCGCTCGAAGCGCGCGCCCTGCACCGCCTCGCCGCGCGCCAGGGCCTTGTTGACCGCGAAATCGCCGTATTTCTCGTCGCCGGCGATCGGGTGGCCCTCGTGCGCCAGGTGCACGCGGATCTGGTGCGTGCGGCCGGTCTTGATCGTCACGTCGAGCAGCGTGAAGCCGGCGTAGGCCTGCGCGATGCGCACCAAGGTGATGGAACGACGGCCATCTTCGTTGTCCTCGTCGACCGCGCGCACACGCCGTTCGCCTTCGCCGGTCAGGAACTTGTGCAGTGCCACGTCGATGACCTTGCGCGAGGCCGGCCAGGCACCGATCACCAGCGCCGCATAGGTCTTGCCGGTCTCGCGGCTGCGGAACTGCTCCTGCAGCGCGACCAGCGCCGAGCGCTTCTTCGCGATCAGCAGCAGGCCGGAGGTTTCCTTGTCGAGCCGGTGCACCAGCTCGAGGAAGCGCGCCGTCGGCCGCGCCTGGCGCAGCTGCTCGATGACGCCGGAGCTGACCCCGCTGCCACCGTGCACCGCGACGCCGGCCGGCTTGTTCAGCGCGATCAGGTGATCGTCCTCGAACACCACCGGGAACTCGCGCGCCGGTGCGGGCGGCACCGCCGATGGATCGGCCATGCGCACCGGCGGCACGCGCACCCGGTCGCCGATCGCCAGCCGCGTGTCGGCGGCGGCACGCCCCTTGTTGACACGCACCTCGCCCGAGCGGATCACGCGGTAGACGTGGGTCTTGGGCACGCCCTTCAGCAGCTTGATCAGGAAGTTGTCGAGCCGCTGGCCCTCGGAGCCTTCATCGATCTCGACCGTCTGGACGGCCGGCGCAGCCGCCTCGGCCGGCCCCCTCACCGCGGTGCTTGCCGGCCGACCTGCTTTGGCCCCTATAATGCGTTGCACCACGTTGTTGTCGTAAGTGTTTGATTTTTCTGAGTTTAACGTCGATGACGTTGAACCGGCACGAACGGCAGCGGTGGTGGTCGGGCCCGAGGGTCCGGCCAACAGGTGATGCAACATGCCCGGCTTGCGGTAGGCCCCGTCCCCATGCGACGAGGCGGCACGCAGCCCGGCATGGCAGAGAAACAAAGAACGAACCCCTGTCAAAAAGGTTTCCAGGCAGGAGACATCGAAGCGGGGTCCTCGCCTACCGGCGGCGGCCCTTGATCTTCAGCCTCCTTCCCGCGTCCAGCAGTCATTGCGGAACATGTTCCCGGCACCCACCCCCCACCACTGCCCACCGTGTGCC
>NZ_JBFUFP010000487.1:0-3935 GCF_056403375.1 Rhizobacter sp. P2_H2 | reverse complement strand
CGTCAACGACTACCTGCGCGAGGCGAGCGGGGCCGAATTCACCGCGAAGAACTTCCGCACCTGGCATGCGAGCGTGCATGCGCTGGCGCTGCTGGGCGAACTGCCCGGCGAGCGGACCGAAGAGAAGCGAGAGGACGAAGGCTTCACGCGCCGCGAGCTGAACGACGTGCTGGCCGACGTGGCGCAGCGGCTGGGCAACACGGTGGCGGTATGCCGCAAGTCGTACGTGCACCCGCGGGTGCTCGAGGCGACGCCGGCGCGGCTGCGCAGCGCGGCCGAGCGGCTCGCCGCCTTGCGCCGGCGCCGCGGCTGGTCGGTGGCCGAGCGGCAGCTGGTCGCCTACCTCACCGGCGCCTGATCCCCTGCAACCCCCGAAAGGGCGTCCGGGCGCGCCCGGGGCGCTCGTCATAATCGCCGCCACAAGGACAGCGGTGGAGGGCCGATGAACTTCGTCTATGCGGTACTGGGCGGCCTGGTGGGCCTGGCGCTCGGCGGGCCGGCCGGTGGGCTGGTGATGCTGATCGTGACGCCGCTCGTGGTGTGGCAGATCCGCAAGTCGAAGCAGGCCGAGGCGGCAGCGCCGGCCGAGGAGGCCTGGCCCGGGATGCCGGACGAGGCGGCGATGCCGCAGGGCGCAGCGCCGATGATCGCCCCAGCAGCGCCGGATCTCGCGCAGCGCGTCGCGGCGCTGGAGCACGAGGTGAGCGCACTGCGGCTGCAGGTGCAGCGGCTGTCGGCTGGCGCGGTGACCGCCAGCGTGGAACCTGTCCCGGCGGCGGTGCCGGACACCGTCCTCGAACTCGATCTCGAACCGGTCCTCGAACCCCGGCCCGTGCCGAGTGCGGCCGCATCGATCGAACCCGCGGTCGCGTCGATCGCGGTGCCGGTCCCCGAACCCGTCCCCGCGCCGGTCCTCGAGCCTGCGGTGGCGACAGCCGCCGAGGAGCCCGCGGCACCCGCCCCGTGGACCGAGCCATCGCGCACGACCCCGCCGCCGCCGCCCATCGAACCCACGCTGCCGCTGCGCGACCGCCTGCCGCCGTTCCTCGCGCGCTGGATCTTCGGCGGCAACACCATCGTCAAGGTGGGCGTGCTGATCCTGTTCCTGGGCCTCGCGTTCCTGCTGCGCTATGTGGCCGAGCGCGCGACCCTGCCGGTCGAGTTCCGCTACGCCGGCGTCGCGTTGGTCGGGGTCGTGATGCTGGTGCTCGGCTGGCGCCTGCGTGACCGGCGCGATGCCGCCGGCGGCCAGGGCTACGGGCTGATCCTGCAGGGCGCCGGCATCGGCGTGTTCTACCTGACGGCGCTGGCGGCCTTGCGCCTGAACGGCTTGCTGCCGCCGGGCGCTGCCTTCGCGGTGATGGCGGTCGTCGCGGTGCTGGGTGCCGCGCTCGCGGTGCTGCAGAACGCGCCGTGGCTCGCCTACGTCTCAGTGGCCGAGGGCTTCCTCGCGCCGGTGCTGGTCTCCACCGGCGGCGGCAACCACATCGCGCTGTTCAGCTACCTCGCGGTGCTCGACGTCGGCATCTTCCTGATGGCATGGCACAAGGCGTGGCGGCCGCTGAACCTGATCGGCGCGGTCGGCACCTTCACGCTGGCCGGCGCCTGGGCGCAGGCGCACTACACCGACGCGCTGTACGCATCGACGCAGGCCTTCCTGCTGCTGTTCTTCGTGCTGTTCACCGCGATCGGCGTGCTGTTCGCGCGGCGCGCGCTGGCGCTGGGCGACGACCCTGCCGTGACCGATCCGCTGGCGCAGCGCGCGCGGCAGGCGCTGCAGCAGGTCGGGCGCGTCGACAGCGCGCTGGTGTTCGGCGTGCCGCTGGCGGCCTTCGGCCTGCAGTACCTGATGGTGAAGGACACCGAATGGGGCGCGGCCTGGTCGGCGCTCGGCTTCGCGTTCTTCTACCTCGTGATCGGCGGCGCGTTGCTGCGCAGTGCGCGCATCCGCTATGCGCTGCTCGGCGAGGCGCATGTGATCGTCGGCGTGATCTTCGCCACGCTCGCGATCCCGCTAGCCCTGGAGGGCGCGTGGACCGGTGCCACCTGGGCCGTGGAGGCGGCCGGCATGTTCTGGCTCGGCGTGCGCCAGCATCGGCTCTACACCCGCGCGTTCGCGCTCGCGGTGCTGGCCGGCGCGGTGGTGCGGCTGGTGAGTGCGTTGTCGCTCGACCTCACGCCAGGCACGCCGCTGATCGACGGCTCGCTGATCGGCGTGCTGCTGATGCTGGGCAGCGTGCTCGCGATGTGGCGCGTGCATCACCGTCATCCGGCGGCGCAGCGTGCCGGATGGGAGCAGGGCAACGACATCGCGCTCCCCTGGCTCGCGGCCGGTGCGACGGCGCTGCTCGGATGGATGGTGCTGGTGCCGCTGTGGGCCTCGGTCGCGACCGCCTTGCTGGCGTTGGTGCTGGCGACGCTCGGCCACCGCTTTGCGCTGCGCGTGCTGATGGCCTGCGCGGGGGCCTTGCACCTGGTCGCGTTGGCGGGGCTGGCGGCTTCGCTGCACCTCGATCCGCTGGACGCGCCGCGCGACGGGTGGCCAGKGTTGGTCGCGGCCTTGCTGGTGGGTGGCAGCCTGCTCGCGACCGCGTGGCTGGAGCTGCGTGCTCAATTGCGGGCCATGGACGAGCGTGACGCGCTGCCGCAATGGTCGCTGGCGAGCGGCACCGCGTTGCTCGCCGGGCTGGCGGTGGTCGCGCTGGGGCTGCTGTGCGTGCTGCCGGCAGAACGCGCGGCGCTGGTGTGGCCGTGGCTGGGTGTCGGTGCCCTGTGGCTCGGCCTGCGCATCGCGCACCCGGCGCTGGCGTTCGGCTGGCTGCTGCTGGAGGTGGCTGCTGCCGTGGCGACGCTGGCCTTCGGGCCGGACCTGCTGGCGCATGCGCCGTTCGGCGGTTTGCGCCTGGGGCTGCCGCTGGGCCTCGCGCTGACCGGCTTGCTGGCCGGCGACGCGTTGCAACGCGCGGCGCGGCCGGAATCGAACGCGGCCCTCGCGTGGACGCGGCAGGCGGTCGTGCAATGGGGCATCGTCGGCTGGTCGCTGCTGTGGTGGGGGCTGATGCTGGTGCCGCAGGTGCTGCACCTGCTGCGCGACGCCGATGCGCGGGACGGCTGGCCGGCGGCGCTGGTCGGCTGCGTGGTCGCGAGCTCGGTGCTGGCGACGATGCTCGCGGCGTGGCGCCAGTGGCGCGTGCTCGGGCAGGCCACCGCGCTGACGCTGCCGTCGCTGGTGGTGATCGCGCTCGGCATGGCGGCGTTCGACATCACGCCGTCGGCCCACCTGGGCTGGCTGGCGTGGCCGGTGGCGTTGTTGTGGCATGTGCTGCTGCTGCGCCGGCAGGCGGCGTGGCTCGGCGGCTGGCCGCTGCAGGCGGTGCACGTGCTCGGGCTGTGGCTGTTCGTCGGTGTGGCGGCGGGCGAGCTGGCGGTGCATCTGTTCGACGCGGGGGAACCCGGTTCGGCCTGGCGCGTGCTCGGCTGGGTGCCGGTGATCGCCGCCGCGGTGTTCGCGCTGACGCGGCCGGCGGTGCTGCGCCGCTGGCCGGTGGCCGATTTCCGCGAGGCCTACCTGGTGGTCGGTGCGGCGCCGCTCGCGCTCGGCCTGCTGCTGTGGGTGTGGGGCGCGAACGCGCACGACGGCACGGCCGCGCCGCTGCCGTACCTGCCGCTGCTGAACCCGCTGGAGATCGGCCAGTGCCTCGCGCTGCTGGTGCTGGCGCTGTGGCTGCGCGCGCTGCCGCAGCCGGTGCGCGAGCGCGTGCCGCCGGCGGCCGTGCTGGGCGTGCTCGGCCTGAGCGCCTTCGCGGTCTACACCGGGCTGGTGCTGCGCCTGGCCCACCACGCGGCCGATGTGCCGTGGGACGAGGCTTCGCTGTTCGCGTCGACGCTGACGCAGGCGATGCTGTCGGTGGCCTGGTCGCTGGTCGGCGTCGGGC
>NZ_JBFUFP010000486.1:0-3947 GCF_056403375.1 Rhizobacter sp. P2_H2 | reverse complement strand
GGATTCATGGGCGCATTCAACCGCACGGCCAAGGCGCTGGCGGCTCCTGGTGGCGCATTCAGCACGGCCAAGACAGCGCTGTTGGCCAAGCACGTGCGCGACACCTGCGATGCGCTGGACGGCATCGTCGATGGTGTCGTCTCGAACCCCGCGGCTTGCACGCCGGCGCTCGTCAATGTGAGCGCATTGCGCTGTGCCGGCGGCGCAGACACCGGTGACACCTGCCTCTCGGATGCGCAGCTGGCGGTGGTCACGTCGTGGACGACCGACGCTGCGTTCACCGGCAGCAATACCTTCCGCAATGCCGGCTGGAACCTGACCGGCAACGAGGACGATCCAGGCGCCTGGGCAGTGTGGGAAACGGGCGGCGGCAATGTCACGGGCGCGCTGCAGTTCCTGTTCCAGGACACCACCGTCAAGAACTATCTCGCGCGCGACCCGGCAGCCAATTCGCTGACCTACGCGCCGTGGGATCAAAATCAGAACGCGCTCTATGCGATGGCGGCGCTCAACGACGCGACGAGCACCGACATTCGCCCGTTCATCAACAGCGGTGGCAAGCTGATCCTGTGGCACGGCGGCAATGATGGGGCGCTCAGCGTGAACTCGACTGCCGAGTACGTCGCCAACATGCGAAACGCCGTCGGCGCGACGAACGCCGACGCGGCCACGCGCTTCTACGTTGCGCCTGGCGTTGACCACTGCGCGGGCGGCCCCGGAGCAGACACGTCGGACCTGCTCACCGCGCTGGACCAATGGATCACGAAGGGCGCGGCGCCGGGCACCTTGACCGCACAGAAGCTCGATGCAGCGGGGGCGGTGTCAAGCACGCTGCCCTTGTGCCAGCACCCGCAGTACCCTCGCTACACCGGCCCGGCCAATGACGCAGCAGCCGCCAGGTTGGCAGCGAACTACACCTGCACGACGCCCTGAAGGGGGCAGCCCCGAAACGGGCCACCTGGACCTACCCTTGGTGCCTGGGAAGGTTTCCGGGAAGACGAACGGGAACAAGCCCTTGAAAGACAAAGGCCCCAGAGGTTTCCCTCTGAGGCCGAATCTGTTGGTGGAGAGGAGGAGGATCGAACTCCCGACCTTCGCATTGCGAACGCGACGCTCTCCCAGCTGAGCTACCCCCCCAACAAGGGCGCCAGTCTATCAAAAAAATCGGCGTGCTTGCCCCGCCGGATCGGGGGGCCGGAGCGCTTAAGCTGCGCGCCATGCCCGCCCCCGTCGAGATCCGACTCGCCCTGCCCGAAGACGCGCACGCGATCGCCGCGCTGTCGCGCGAGGCCATCGAGCATGGCCTGCCCTGGCGCTGGACGCCGCAGCGCGTGCGCCGCAGCCTGCGCGACCGCAGCACCAACGTGATCGTCGGCCACGAGCAAGGCGTGCTGCACGGCTTCGCGATCATGAAATACGACGACGAGGAAGCCCACCTGCTGCTGCTTGCCGTCGCGGCCACGCAGCGCCACCGCCACATCGGCTCGTCGCTGATGGCCTGGCTCGATGCCACCACCCGCGCCGCGGGCATTGCCGTGGTCCGCGTCGAGGCGCGCGCCAGCAACACGCAGGCCCGCTCGTTCTACAAGCACCACGGCTTCCGCGAGACCGGCATCGTCTCGGGCTACTACGAAGACGTCGAAGACGCCGTCCGCATGCGCCGCGACCTGCGCAGCTGATTTCTGCGCCGGCCTGTTCCCGAACCCGCCCGCGCGGACTAAAGTCTGCGCCGGCATCATTTTCGGAGGCAGCATGAAGAAGGTCGTGTGGGGGGTGCTCAGCACCGCGAAGATCGGGCTCGAGAAAGTCATCCCCGGCATGCAGAAGAGCGCCTTCTGCGACGTGCGCGGCATCGCATCGCGCTCGCTCGAACCAGCGCAGCGGGCCGCCGACAAGCTCGGCCTGGCCAAGGCGTACGGCTCCTACGAGGAGATGCTCGCCGACCCCGAGATCGAGGCCGTCTACAACCCGCTGCCCAACCACCTGCACATCCCGCTGACACTGCAGGCCGCGCGCGCCGGCAAGCATGTGCTGTGCGAGAAGCCGGTGTCGATCACCGCGCAAGAGGCCGCCGAGCTGCGCACCGTCGCCGACAAGGTGCTCGTCAGCGAGGCCTTCATGGTGCGCTACCACCCGCAGTGGCTGCGCGTGCGCGAGTTGCTGCGCGCCGGCCGCATCGGCAGCGTGCGCCAGGTGCAGGTGTTCTTCTCGTACTTCAACGACGACCCCGCCAACATCCGCAACATGGCCGACATCGGCGGCGGCGCGCTGTACGACATCGGCTGCTACGCGATCGTCGCCGGCCGCTTCATGTTCGAGGCCGACCCGAAGCGCGTGATCGCGCTGGTCGACCGCGACCCGAACTTCCACACCGACCGCAGCTGCAGCGCGCTCGCCGACTTCGGCGGCGGCCGCCACCTCGATTTCACGGTGTCGACGCAGAGCGTGCCGTACCAGCGCGTGCAGGTGGTCGGCACCACCGGGCGCATCGAGATCCAGATCCCGTTCAATGCGCCGCTCGGCGGCCGCACGAAGATCTTCATCGACAGCGGCCGCGCGCTCGACGGCTCGGCCATCGAGACCGAAACCCTCCCCGAGGCCGACCAGTACACGCTGCAGGGCGATGCGTTCTCGCGCGCGGTGCGCGGCGAGATCACGCTGCCCTACGGCGTCGACGACGCGATCACCAACATGCGGGTGATCGACGCGCTGTTCCGCTCCGAGCGCAGCGAGCGCTGGGAGGCGGTCTGACAAGAGACCTGATGCCCGCCCCGCCGGCTGCCCCCGCCCAGCCCACCGAGCCCGCCGAACGCTTCGGCCGCCCGCTCGGCGGCTGGCGCCTGCGGCTGTTCACGGTGATCTTCGAGGCCGACACCCGCAGCGGCCGGCTGTTCGACCTGGTGCTGGTGTGGCTGATCCTCGCGAGCGTGGTGGTCGTGATGCTCGACAGCTTCGCATCGGTGCATGCACGCTGGGGCGAGGTCTTCTCGGTGCTCGAGTGGGTGTTCACGGTGCTGTTCAGCCTCGAGTACCTGGCGCGGCTCGCCTGCGTGCAGCGTCCCGGGCGCTATGCCGGCAGCGTGTTCGGCATCATCGACCTGCTGGCGGTGCTGCCGACCTGGGCCGCGCTGGTGGTGCCCGGCCTGCATGCGCTGATCGACGTGCGGGCGCTGCGCCTGCTGCGGCTGTTCCGCATCCTGAAGCTGGCGGCCTACATCGCCGAGTACCGCGCGCTCGGCGAGGCGCTGATGGCCAGCCGCCGCAAGATCCTGGTGTTCCTGAGCTTCGTGCTGCTGGTCACGGTGGTGATGGGCAGCCTGATGTATGCGGTCGAGGGGCCCGGCAACGGCTTCGACAACATCCCGGTGTCGGTCTACTGGGCGATCTCGACGATGACCACCGTCGGCTTCGGCGACATCACGCCGAAGACCGGGCTCGGGCGCTTCATCGCGTCGTTCATGATGCTGGTCGGCTGGGGCACGCTCGCGGTGCCGACCGGCATCGTCAGCGCCGAGTTCACGGCGCTGCGGTTCCGGGGCCAGCCGGCGCCCACCACGCGGACCTGCCCCGCCTGCCTGACCGAGGGCCATGCCGCCAGCGCACGCTACTGCAGCGATTGCGGTGCCCCGCTGCCCGACGCGCGATCCTGACTGCTCAGAAGAACGCCCGCGCATAGTTGATCGGCGCATGGTCCGCCAGGTCGCGCAGCAGCACCGCACCGGGCCTGCCGGCGTGCTCGCCGAAGTAGGCGGTGCGGGCACGCATGCGGTCGTCGTCGACGCGCGTTGAATCGGGCCGCTCGACCAGCTCGCCGGCGCTCGTGATGTAGCTGGCCGGCGTCACGTGCGTGTAGGTGCGCAGGCTCGGCGGCAGGTCGGTGACCAGATCGCAGCAGTTGACGAGCCGGATGCGCTGCGGATTGCGCAGCCCTGCCGCAAACACCGCAT
>NZ_JBFUFP010000485.1:0-3947 GCF_056403375.1 Rhizobacter sp. P2_H2 | reverse complement strand
GGTCAAGGCCGCCGAGCTGTTTGGCGGGCTAGAGGCGGCGCAGCGCTGGATGTCGTCACCCGTGATGGGGCTGGACGGCGCCCGCCCGGTCGAGTTGCTGCGCACCTCGCAAGGCACCCAACTCGTCACCGAATTCCTCGAGCGTATCGAACGCGGCGTCTACAACTGATCTCGAACGGCAACGCCCCTCAGGCCGCCGCCAGCACTCGCAACCCCGGCTGGCGATCGACACGCGGCTGAATCCACCGCTCGAGCGCTGACGCGTTCTGGATCGACTTCGCCACCTGCACGCCGTGGGCATAGGCGGTCGTGACGCAGGGGTGCAGAAAATTCGTCACCTCGCCCGCGGCATACAGGCCGGGCAACCCTGGCACCGCCCCGTGGCGATCGACCTCGATGCAGCCGTCGTCCAGCGCAAGCCTCAGCCCCGCCGGAATACTGGCCTCGAAGCCATACTGAACGCCGATCACGTCGAACGCTTGGCTGTCGACCGTCATCGCCGACTGATCCGCCTCGAACGGTCCGACGTGCACGCACTCGGGCGCCACCTGTTTCAGCAGCAGCGCCTGGGCACGCGGCGGGCGCCGGCAGAAGATCTCGACGCTGGCCGCGCCACGCCGCTGCGCAAAGCCGGCCTGGTCGAAGGCGTTGTCACCGCCGCCGAGGATCGCCACGCGCTTGCCGGCCACGGCGATCCGCTCCATCGCCACGCCGGGCCCGATGCCCACCGTGTCCGACGGCACGAAGCCACCGCGGCGCGGCTTCGATCCGGTGGCGATGACGACGTTGCGCGCCCGATGGACCCCGCTGCGCCCCGACACCTCCCAGCCCAGGCCGCTCGGGCGCTGGCGGATGCCGGTGACCCAGAAGCCGAGGTTGTGCGGCACGTTCGCCGACTCCAGGTGATCCTGCAGCTGCGCGGCCACCTGCTGGCCCGTCCGGCCCTGCAGCCCGGGAATCCAGCGGTTCGTGTACGGGCTGTTCAGCTGCAGCCCGCCGACCGCGGAGCCCGCCTCCAGCAGCAGCACGTCCATCCCCAGCTGGTGCAGCCACAAGGCGCAGGCCGCACCGGCCGGGCCGCCACCGATCACCACCGCGTCGTTCATCGTCGTTCCTTGTGCTCGGGCGCCACCGTTGGCGCACCGAAGCAGCATCCGGGAACGACGCGTCCGCCCTGCGCCGGTTTGCGAAGCCGGCGCCGGTGGGGCGAACCCGGTCAGTCCTGCAGCGCGGCCGCCGCCTGCTGCACCCGCCCCACGTCCGCCTTCACCGCCTTTGCGATCTCGCTGCCGTAGCCGCTGTCCGCCTTGTAGAAGTGCGACAGCATCGCGTACTTCACCGCATCGTTGTCGACCCGGCCCAGGTCGCCGGCCAGGTTGGCGATCAGGCTCGATTGCTCCTTCTTCGACAGCGAGCGCCAGAACTCGCCGGCTTGCCGGAAGTTCAGCGTCTTCGCGATGCGCGCCTGCTGCGTGCCACCGGCCAGCGGCAGGCTGCTCGACTTGTACGCCGCGTCGGCCGGCAGCGGCCGCAGCCGCGACGGCTCGTAGTTGACGAGCCCGCTGCGCGCGCCGGCATTCGCGTCGCCGTCCTGGTTGTTGCTCGCCACCGCCGCCTTCGGCGCATTGATCGGCAACTGCTGCACGTTGGTACCCACGCGGTGGAACTGCGTGTCGTTGTAGCTGAACAGCCGCCCCTGCAGCAGCCGGTCTTCCGAGGCCTCGATGCCCGGCACCAGGTTGCCCGGCGCGAACGCGCTCTGCTCGGTCTCCTGGAAGATGTTGGCCGGGTTGCGGTTCAGTGTCATCGTGCCGACCTTGGTCTCCGGCACGCCGGTCCACACCTTGGTCGCGTCCAGCGCGTTGAAGTCGAAGCCGTCCAGCTGCTCGGGCTTCAGCAACTGCACGTACAGGTCCCACTTCGGAAAGTTGCCGCTGGTGATCGCGTTGATCAGGTCCTCGCTCGCATGGTTGAAGTTGCGCCCCTGCAGCGCCGCGGCCTCGGCGCCGCTCAGGTTCTTCTCGCCCTGCAGCGTCTTCCAGTGGAACTTCACGTAGGTGTACTGGCCCTGCGCATTGACGAACTTGTAGGCGTGCACGCTGTTGCCGTCCATGTTCCGGTAGCTGGCCGGCGTGCCGAGGTCGGAGTACAGCCGCGTCAGCATGTGCGTCGATTCGGGCTGCTGCGAGAAGAAGTCGAAGAAGCGGTTCGGGTCCTGCACGTTGGTGTCGGGGCTCGGCTTCAGGCTGTGCACCATGTCCGGGAACTTGATCGCATCCCGGATGAAGAACACCGGCAGGTTGTTGCCCACCAGGTCCCAGTTGCCTTCGCTGCCGTAGAACTTGGTCGCGAAGCCGCGCGGGTCGCGCAGCGTCTCGGGCGAGTGGTTGCCGTGGATCACCGTCGAGAAGCGCACGAACACCGGCGTGCGCGTGCCGGCGGTGAAGATCTTCATGCGGGTGACGGCCGAGAGATCGGCGCTCGCGACGAACTCGCCATGCGCCCCGGTGCCGCGCGCATGCACCACGCGCTCGGGGATGCGCTCGCGGTCGAAGCGCTGCAGCTTCTGGATCAGCTGCACGTCCTGCAGCAGCACCGGCCCGCCGGGGCCGGCGGTCTGCGAGTTCTGGTTGTCGCCGACCGGTGCGCCGTTGTCGCGTGTGAGGGTCTGCGCTTGTGCGGCGGTACCGGCCAGCAGCAGCGCCGCCGCGAGGGTCCAACGAAAGGAGGTGTTCGTCATCGTGTGCTCCACGTTCAGGTTCTGGTGCGCGGAGCTTAGGAAGACGGGTCACCCGCCGGAAGTTGAAAGATTCAGTGCCGCCGATTCAGGACGTGAATCGAACGCCCTCCGGCAAGGCCTCGCGCAGCGTCGCGCCAAGCAGTTGCAGGTCATCCGACTTCGCATGCCCGGCGCGCCACACCATGCCGATGCGGCGCGACTGCCCCTGCGCGAGCGGCCGCACGACGAGGCCCGAACCGTCCTGGCCGCGTTCGCTCGCGAGGCAGCGCACCGCGAGTGCCGGCATCAGCGTGCAGCCGAGGCCCGCCGCCACCAGCTGGCGCAGTGTCTCCAGGCTCGTCGCGCGGAAATCGCAGCCGTCGCTCTGGCTGCTCTCGTGCTGCCGGCAGGCCTCGAGTGCCTGGCCGCGCAGGCAGTGGCCGTCGGTCAGCAGCAGCAGCTTCAGCTCGGCCAGCACCGCCACCGGCACGGCGTCATGCGCCGCGATCTCGTGCCGCGGCGGCGCGGCGACGAAGAACGGCTCGTCGAACAGCGGCAGCTCCACATACRCCGGCTGCGGCAGCGGGCCGGGCAGCGCGAGGATCGCGGTGTCGATCAGCTGGTCGGCCAGCAACTCACCGAGGTGCCGCGTGGTGTCTTCATGCACCACGAGCCGCAGTTTCGGGTAGCGCTGGCGCACCAGCGGCAGCAGCCAGGGCAGGTAGTAGGGCGCCAGCGTCGGGATCAGCCCGATGTTCAGCACGCCCTGCAGCGGGCCGCCGCGCAGCCGCTTCAGGTCGAGGATCTCGTCCGCATCGGCCAGCAGCCGGCGCGCCCGCTCGACGACGAACTCGCCGATCGGCGTCAGCGACGGTTGCTTGCCGCTGCGATCGAGCAGCGTGAGCCCGAGGTAGTCCTCCAGCTTGCGCAGCTGGGTGCTGAGCGTCGGCTGGGTCACGTGGCAGGCTTCGGCCGCGTGCCCGAAATGGCGGTGCTCGGCGAGCGCCACCAGGTAGCGCAGTTCGCGCAGTGTCATCGTTGTCTCCCTTGTCGCGCCGAGTATTGCCAGCGCGGGGGAGGGCGGCGATTTCTTTTGTGATGCGGGCCGATTGGGAATTTGAATCGCAGGGGCTTGACTTCAGGCCGGCCGTGTCAGGCCACGTGCGAGATCAGCACCCCCGGCGCCGGCTGCTGCTGGCCGTCGGCGGTGCCGGCCTCGCTGCTGGTG
>NZ_JBFUFP010000484.1:0-3959 GCF_056403375.1 Rhizobacter sp. P2_H2 | reverse complement strand
ACACCGGCGACATGCTGCTGGTCGAGACACTGCCGATCCGGCCGGCCGACACCACCGCCAGCCTGCACGACCGGCTGGCGCCGCTCGGCGGCCGGCTGATCGTCGAGGCGCTCGAGCTGGCGGCCTGTGGCGGCATGCCGCGCACGCCGCAACCGGCCGAGGGCGTGACCTACGCGCACAAGATCGACAAGGCGGAGGCCGCGGTCGACTGGGCACTGTCCGCCGACCAGATCGAGCGCCGGCTGCGCGCCTTCGACCCGTTCCCCGGCGCCACCGGCCTGCTGGAGGGCGAGACGGTGAAGCTGTGGCGCGGCGAAGTCCGCGCCGGCAGCGGCGCACCCGGCAGCGTGCTGGCCAGCGGCCCCGAGGGCCTCGAGGTCGCCTGCGGCACCGGATCGCTGCGGCTGACCGAGCTGCAACGCCCGGGCGGCAAGCGGCTGGCGGCGGCGGCCTGGCTGCAGTCGCGCCCGGTCGCGCCGGGCAGCGCTTTTGGCCGCGCCGATTGAACTTGAAGCGCAGGACCTCATCTGAGGCCCTGTAGCCAGAGAAAGGGCCTCTCCATGTTCAACCTGTTGAAGACCGCGGTGCTGATGGCTGCCATCACGGCGCTGTTCATGGCCATCGGCGCGATGATCGGCGGCCGCGCCGGCATGATGGTCGCGCTGCTCGTCGCCGTCGGCATGAACT
Organism: Rhizobacter sp. P2_H2; assembly: GCF_056403375.1. Classification (NCBI taxonomy): domain Bacteria; kingdom Pseudomonadati; phylum Pseudomonadota; class Betaproteobacteria; order Burkholderiales; family Sphaerotilaceae; genus Rhizobacter; species Rhizobacter sp. P2_H2. The sequence goes on along the minus strand of NZ_JBFUFP010000484.1, from coordinate 3,272 downwards.
TCTTCAGTTACTGGTTCTCCGACAAGATGGTGCTGCGCATGTACAACGCGCAGGAGGTCGACGAGACCTYGGCGCCGCAGTTCTACCGGATGGTGCGCGAGCTCGCGCAGCGCGCCCAGTTGCCGATGCCGCGCGTCTACCTGATCAACGAAGACGCGCCGAACGCCTTCGCTACCGGCCGCAACCCGGAGCACGCGGCGGTGGCCGCCACCACCGGCATCCTGCGCGTGCTCAGCGAGCGCGAGCTGCGTGGCGTGATGGCCCATGAACTGGCGCACGTGCGGCACCGCGACATCCTGATCAGCACGGTCAGCGCGACGATGGCCGGCGCGATCTCGATGCTCGCGAACTTCGCGATGTTCTTCGGCGGCCGCGACAGCGAGGGCCGGCCGCACAACCCGATCGTCGGCCTGCTGGTGATGCTGCTCGCGCCGCTGGCGGCGAGCCTGATCCAGATGGCGATCAGCCGCGCCCGCGAGTTCGAGGCCGACCGCGGCGGCGCCGAGATCTCCGGCGACCCGCAGGCGCTGGCCAGCGCGCTGCAGAAGATCCACCGCTACGCGCAGGGCATGCCGATGGAGGCCGCCGAACGCCACCCGGAGACGGCGCAGATGATGATCATGAACCCGCTGTCCGGCGGCGGGCTGCGCGGGCTGTTCTCGACCCACCCGTCGACGGAAGAGCGCGTCGCCCGCCTGATGGCGATGCGCCCGGCCTGAGCTTCTTCGGCAAAGCCTGGAACTGGCCCCTCTTCGAGGGGCTTTTTCACGCCTGCCCCGCCCGCGAACCAGCGGACACTGCAGCCACAGCCCCGTCCCCGGACCACCGCCCGCCATGCCACGCCACCTGATCACCGCGTTCCTGCTCTGCGCCGCCGCCCTCGCCGGCTGCGACATGCTGGGGGTCGACTCGGCCGAGAAGCTGGCCGCGGCCCGCGAGGCCGACGGCCGCGCGATCGGCGGCGCCTGCCGCCACGCCAACCGGGCCATCGAGGACTGCTACGCGCTGAACAAGAAGGCCGACAAGGCCTCGGTGTTCGCCGGCTGGCGCGACATGAACGACTACATGCGCGAGAACAAGATCGAGCCGGTGGTGCCGCAGCTGGCAGGCGGCGCGAAGTCGGGTGAATCCAAGGCCGAGCCCAAGGCGGACGTCCGCGCCGACGCGAAGTCCGAGGCCAAGGCCGCCCCCGAAGGCGACGCCCCGGCTGAAACCCCCGCGCCCGCCGCCGAGAAGCGGCCGGCCAAGACGCCGGGCGCCAAGGCGGCCCGCCACAACGACACCTGACAGCGGGATAACCCGCATGCGGTGACAATGCCCGCATGAGTTCCCCGCTGCGCGCCCTCGTCCGCCACCCCCAGTTCGCCCTCGGCATGCGCGAGATGTCCGGCGTCAGCCTGGGCATCGCCGCCTGGGGCCTGGTGACCGGCGTCGCGATGGTGAAGGCGGGGCTCTCGATCCCGCTGTCGCTGCTGATGACCTTCGCGGTGTTCGCCGGCAGCGCGCAGCTGGCGGCCATCCCGCTGATGGGCGCCGGCTCGCCGGCCTGGGTGATCTGGGCCACCGCGCTGTGCGTGAACCTGCGCTTCGTGATCTTCAGCGCCCACTGGCGGCCGTTCTTCATGCGCTTCCCGCGCGGCCAGCGGATGCTGCTCGGCTACCTGACCGCCGACCTGAACTACGTGCTCTTCATGAAGAGGTTCAAGGAGCCGCGCGACGACGAGGGCCAGGTCGAGTACTTCCTCGGCAGCAGCTTCATGAGCTGGCTGGCCTGGCAGGTGCCGTCGGTGCTCGGCATCGTGCTGGCCGACGTGGTGCCGACGCACTGGGGCCTCGGTTTCGCCGGCGTGCTGGCGCTGCTCGGGCTGGGCTACGCGCTGCTGTCCGACAAGGCGACCAGCTTCGCGGCGGTGGTGGCGGGCGCCGCCGCCGTCGCGGCCTTCGCGCTGCCGTACCGGCTGAACATCGTGGTCGCGATCGCCGCCGCGGTGTGCATCGGGCTGATGATCGACGGCGGCGGCGATGCCGGACGGCGCGTGCTCGCGTCGCTGATGCGCGCCAAGCCGCGCGACAGGGTGGCGTCATGAGTGATTGGGAATCCTTCATCACGATCGTGGGCCTGACCGTGATCACGGTGGTCACCCGCTGCTTCTTCCTGATTCCCGAACGCGAGCTGCGCCTGCCCGGCTGGGTGCAGCGCGGCCTGCGCTTCGCCCCGCTCGCGGCGCTGGCGGCCGTCGTCGTGCCCGAGGTCGTGATGAGCCACGGCCAGCTGATCAGCACCTGGCAGGACGCGCGCATCTACGCCGTGGCGGCCGCCACCGCCTGGTTCTTCTGGCGCCGCGGCATCCTCGGCACCATCGTGGTCGGCATGGCCGTGCTGATGCCGCTGAAACTGCTGCTGGGGTGGTAGACGCCGTCCGGCTGGTGTCCAATGGATCTCGGAACCGCTTCGTAACTTTTGCGCCTGCGGCATCCCTAGAATTCCCCCTCTAACTTTGGCCACCCATGAACGTTCTCCGTTTTGAAGACCTTGCAGCCCAAGGCAAAGCTGCAGGCCAGCGCGTGTTCATCCGTGCCGACCTGAATGTGCCGCTGGACGACAGCGGCCGCATCACCGAAGACACCCGCATCCGCGCCTCGGTGCCCTGCATCGAGCTGGCCCTGAAGGCCGGCGCCGCGGTGATGGTGACCTCGCACCTGGGCCGCCCGACCGAGGGCGAGTTCAAGCCGGCGGATTCGCTGGCCCCGGTCGCGAAGCGCCTGGGCGAGCTGCTCGGCCGCGACGTGCCGGTGATCRCGAACTGGGTCGATGGGGTGCAGGTCGCGCCGGGCCAGGTGGTGCTGCTCGAGAACTGCCGCGTCAACAAGGGCGAGAAGAAGAACAGCGAGGAGCTCTCGCGCAAGATGGCCGCGCTGTGCGACATCTTCGTGCACGACGCCTTCGGCACCGCGCACCGCGCCGAGGCCTCGACCTACGGCATCGCGCAGTTCGCGAAGATCGCCTGCGCCGGCCCGTTGCTGGCCGCCGAGATCGACGCGATCACGAAGGCGCTGGCCAACCCGAAACGCCCGCTGGTGGYGATCGTCGCCGGCAGCAAGGTCAGCACCAAGCTGACGATCCTGCAGTCGCTCGCGAAGAACGTCGACCAGCTGATCGTCGGCGGCGGCATTGCCAACACCTTCCTGCTGGCCGCCGGGCTGCCGATCGGCAAGTCGCTGGTCGAGGCCGACCTGGTCGGCGAGGCCAAGGCGGTGATCGAGGCCATGAA
>NZ_JBFUFP010000483.1:0-3962 GCF_056403375.1 Rhizobacter sp. P2_H2 | reverse complement strand
GCGCAACTGCGTGATCATGGACGACATGATCGACACCGCCGGCACGCTGGTGAAGGCGGCCGAGGTGCTGAAGGAGCGCGGCGCGAAGAACGTCTATGCGTATTGCACGCACGCGGTGTTCTCCGGCCCGGCGATCGAGCGCATCAAGGGCTCGCAGCTCGACGAAGTCGTCATCACCAACACCATCCCGCTCAGCGACGAGGGCAAGACCTGCTCGAAGGTGCGTCCGCTGTCGGTGGCATTCCTGTTCGCCGAAACCATCCGCCGGATCTCCGACGGTGAATCGGTGACCTCCTTGTTCGCGGAACAGAACAGCAATTTCTGATCCGCAGACGACGACCGGCGCTTCGGTGCCGGTCGAGTTCGCGGGGCTGCAAGGCCCCATTCGAGACACCTGGTCGCGGGTGTCTTCCAATCTTTTGGAGTCAACATGAAATTCGTCGCATTCGAGCGCAAGCTGCAGGGGACCGGAGCGAGCCGCCGCCTGCGCTTGGCTGAAAAAGTTCCCGGCATCGTCTATGGCGCCGGCACCCCTTCGATGATCGAACTCGATCACAACGCGCTGTTCCATGCGTTGAAGAAGGAAGCCTTCCACTCGTCGATCCTCGAGATGGAACTGGCCGGCAAGACCGAACAGGTGCTGCTGCGTGACTACCAGATGCACCCCTTCCGCCAGATCGTGCTGCACATCGACTTCCAACGCGTCGATGCCACCACCAAGATCGTCAAGAAGGTGCCGCTGCACTTCATCAACGAAGAAAACTCGCCGGCCGTCAAGGCCGACGGTTGCCTGGTGAACCACGTCGCCACCGAACTGAAGATCCAGTGCCTGGCTTCGCAACTGCCCGAGTTCCTGACGGTCGACCTGGCCACGCTGGTCAAGGGCCAGTCGCTGCATGTCAGCGACCTGAAGCTGGCCGACGGCATCAAGGTCGTCACCCAGGGCAAGCCGAACCCGGTCATCGCCTCGACCTCGGTGCCGGTCGAGGAAGAAGCCGCTCCGGTGGTGGTGGCCCCGGTGGCCGCCGCCCCGACCAAGGCCAAGAAGAGCGAGAAGCAGAACCGAGGCTGAGACCTTCGGCCTGCTGCCCGCACGAAGCCCCGCCTTGGCGGGGCTTTTTGCTTTCAGCAAAGCTTCGCTTTCATTTCTACCGTACGCGTCACATTTGAAAGCGGTTTCAGCCGTCACGTTTGAGATACGTCTTGCGAGAGCCGGTGGCCTTACCGTGCAGCCCCATCACCAACCCGGGGAGCAAGGCATGTCGAGTTCCATCACCCATTCATGGCGGCGCGCCGGCTGGGCCGCGCTGCTGGCGCTCGGCGCCGCGTTTGCCCCCGCCGCGCAGGCGGCCGACGCCGACGCGGTGTGCTTCTATGAGCACGTCAACTACCAGGGCGCGTCGACATGCAGCGGCACCGGCAGCAGCTGGATCGGCAGCGCCTGGAACGACCGCGCGTCGTCGGTCAAGCTGCGCAGCGGCTACCAGGTCGAGCTGTTCGAGCATTCGAACTACGGCGGCCGCTCGCTGAAGCTCGCCGCCGACAACGCCAACCTGGTGCCGCTGGGCTTCAACGACTTCGTGTCGTCGTACAAGCTCACGCAGACCGCGAGCTGCGGCGCCGTCGACTGGGTCGAGGGCACGGTCTACCGCACCGTGGGCACGGTCGTGCGCTACGTGCCGAACGGCAACTACTACAAGCTCGTCAACGTCACCGCGAACGGCAGCGACGCGACCAACCCGACGATCAGCACCTGGTACTGGCAGCCGACCCCCTGCGACGGCGGCAACAACGGGAACCCGGGCGGCCTGCCGGCCAAGGTCGCCGGCGGTTACTACCCCGACTGGAAGCCGTCGCCGCTGCGCATCCGCGACCTGCCGGCGAACTACAACCTCGTCTACCTGTTTGCCGCGCGTCCGGTCGGCGGCTCGCCCGGCACGACCGGCGCGGTCACCTGGAGCGCCCCCGGCGACGGCCGCGGCGCCGCGACCAACCTGAAGGCCGACATCCAGTACGCCCGCACGACGCAGGGCCGCAAGATCATCCTGTCGGTCGGCGGTGCCGGCAACGGCATGAGCTTCCCGAACCGCACGAAGTCGCAGACCTTCGTCAACAGCGTGGTCGGGATCGCCAACCAGCTCGGCGGCCTCGACGGCATGGACTGGAACACCTTCGAGGGCAGCCAGGCACCCGACACCAACGAGATGATCTGGATCAGCCTGGAGCTGAAGCGCCAGTTCCCGGGCTTCGTCATCAGCGCGCCGCCGGCGCCGTGGAACTCGGTCGACAAGGTGTTCTGCAAGTCGATGGTGGACGCCGGTGCGATCGATTACTGCGCGCCGCAGTACTACGACGGCCCGAACCTGGCCGACCCGGCCTACGTGGTCAACAGCATCAAGGAATGGGTCGGGCTGCTGGGCGCCGAGCACGTGGTCGTCGGCTTCGGCATCAATGCCGGCGTCACCAACTACATGACGCGCCAGCAGGCGATCGACACCTGGAACCAGGTGAAGGCCAACCACCCGACGATCCGCGGCGCGTTCGACTGGGAGATCGGCACCGACGAGACGCAGGGCTGGCCGTTTGCGAACGGCGTGGCTCCGCTCGTGAAGTAAATCTGTACCGGTCCGGCCCGCCGGGGCCCCAGCCGATAATCCGCGGATGATTCGACTGATGGTGGGCCTCGGCAACCCCGGGCCGGAATACGAAGCGACCAACCACAACGCCGGTTTCTGGTGGATCGATGCGGTCGCGCGCGAATGGAAGGCCTCGCTCACGCCCGAGCGCAGCTACTTTGGCCTGGTCGCGCGGGTGAACCGCCCCGACGGGCCGCTGTGGCTGCTGGAGCCGCAGACCTACATGAACCTGTCGGGCAAGTCGGTCGCGGCGCTGGCCCGCTTCTTCAAGATCGAGCCGCAGGAGATCCTCGTCGCGCACGACGAGCTCGACCTGATGCCCGGCCAGGCCAAGTTCAAGCGCGGCGGCGGCCACGCCGGCCACAACGGGCTGCGTGACATCCATGCGCAACTCGGCACCGCCGACTACTGGCGGCTGCGGCTGGGCATCGGCCACCCGGGCGTGAAGGCCGAGGTCATCGACTACGTGCTGCGCAAGCCGAAGCCCGAGGCGCGTGTCGCGATCGAGGACACGATCGCGAAGACGATGACCGTGCTCGACCTGATCGCCGCCGGCGAGATGGAACGCGCGACGATGAAGCTGAACGCCAAGCCCCCGCGCCCGAAGCCGCCGCGGCCCGCGGCGCCCGATGCCCCTGGCATGCCGGTGGAGAAAGCCGAATGAAGCCGCGGCTGACCGCGACGCTGTGGGCCGTGTCGTGGTTGATGTCGGGCACGAGTGCGGTGGCCGGGCCGACGGTCTACCGCTGCGGCCCCGACCGCAACGTCTACTCGCAGCTGCCGTGCGCCGATGGCGAGGCCGTCGATGCCCGTGATGGCCGCACCGCGCAGCAGCGCGCCGAGTCCGAGGCGGCGGCCCGCAAGCAGGCCGAGACCGGCTCGGAGATGGAGCAGGACCGGCTGGCGCGCGAAGCGGCCGTCCGGCCGTCGAGTGCGATGAACCTCGCACCCGTCTCGCATGCCGCGTCGGCACCGAAGGCGAAGCCCACCAAAGGCAAGACGAGCAAGTCGACGAAGGGAAAGTCGGCCAGGGACCGTCAGGGCGACGACGAGGTGCGGATCGTCGTGCCCGCCGCCAAGGGCAAGCCGGCGAAGTGATCAGGTGACCATCAACCGGTAGCCTGCGCCTGCAGCCGCCGGTACTTCTCCCACAGGCTTTCCTGCGTCTCGACATGCGCCGGGTTGACCGGAATGCAGGCGACCGGGCAGACCTGCACGCACTGCGGCTCGTTGAAGTGGCCGACGCATTCGGTGCACTTGCCCGGGTCGATCACGTAGTACTCCGCGCCCATCGAGATCGCCTGGTTCGGGCACTCGGGCTCGCAC
>NZ_JBFUFP010000482.1:0-3968 GCF_056403375.1 Rhizobacter sp. P2_H2 | reverse complement strand
CGGGGCTCGAACCCGCGAGCCCCGTCCACTCCGCCAACAAAAAGCCCTTGCAGCTCAATGAGTTGCAAGGGCTTTTCCGCTTTCTGGGTCGGCGGGCTGGTGTGATCCACGCCAGCCGATTGACGGAATATGCCCGGGGGCTTCCTTGGGCTCTTTGACTACCCCCGACGCACGCCATCGTCGACCACCACTTCGCCGTCTTCCTTCGTGAACGGCGGCAATTGGGCCACGGGGAGCAGCGCGAGCACCTTCTCCGAAGGCCGGCACAGCGCCGTGCCCAGGCGCGAGACGACGATGGGCCGATTCAGCAGGATGGGATGCCRCTGGATGAAGTCGATCAACTCTTCATCCGTCCAATGCGGTTCATCGAGCTTCAGTTCGGCGAAGGGTGTCCCCTTCTCGCGCAACAGCGCGCGCACCGGCTGGCCGGTCGCGGCCACCAACTCGCGCAGGCGATCCTTCGTCGGGGGTGTCTTCAGGTACTCGACGACGGTGGGTTCGAAGCCGGCATGCCGGATGAGCGCGAGCGTGTTGCGCGAGGTCCCGCAGGCAGGGTTGTGATAGATCGTGATGTCATCCATGGTGGTCGGGCCTTGCCGGGTCTTGAGCCAAGGGTGTGTCGGGTCCGAGCCAGCCATGCAGGGCGAGCGCGACTCCGGCGCCGGCCAGCTCTGCCGCGATGAACGCGGGTGCGCTGGGCGGCGAGATGCCCGCGAAGGTGTCGCTCAGCATGCGCCCCACGACGGCTGCCGGGTTGGCGAACGATGTCGACGCGGTGAACCAGTACGCCGCGCCGATGTAGGCGGCGACGGCGGCGGCAACGCGAGACGGTGGTGTTCTCAGGATGACGATGAGCAAGCCGGCGGTGGCTACCCCTTCGGCGAGCCATTGGCCGGGCCCGCTGCGGACCTTGGCAGATACCTGCAGCAGCGGCAGGTCAAACATCGCGTGAGCGAGCCAGGCTCCGGCCATCGCACCCAGCAGTTGCGCGCAGCCATAGGCGATGAGGTCGAGCCGGGGCAGTCGGCCGAGGGCGGCCATCGCCAGCGACACCGAGGGATTGAAGTGCGCACCGCTTGTCGGACCGAACACCACGATCAGCACGTACAGGCCGCCGACGGTCGCCAGCGCGTTGGCGAGCAACGCCAACGCGACATTGCCGCCGGCCAGGCGCTCTGCCATCACGCCGGAGCCGATCACGACGGCCAGCAGCAGGCCGGTTCCGATGAACTCGACCAGTGCGCGCCGGGGCAGGCTTTTCATCTCGCGGGCAGCCAATCAGCAGCACGCCGACGGCGCAGCGGCGACGGGAATGCCCACCGGCTTCCCGCGCGGAGCGGCGTTCGCGCAGCATGCAGCCGCCTCGGACGCCTCGACCTTCGGCTTCTCGCTGAACACCGGGATGTTGCCCAGCGTGCGGAACTGCTCCCACGCGATGCCTTGCGGGTCGGTCACCCAGTACTTGTCGCTGCGCGCATAGCAGCAACTCGTCTCGCCGACATCGAGCAGCGTCATGCCGGCGGCCTCCGCGCTCGACTTCAGCGCGGCGAGTTCTTCCTCGGTGTCCGCCTGGATGCCGAGGTGGTCGACACCGGGGGCGCTGCCGCGCGTCGAGATCGCGAAGTTGATGCGAGGATCCTCGATCATCCACTTGGCGTAGTCGCTCTCGACGCGGGTCGGCTCCGCGGAGAACATCTTCGAATAGAAGGCGATGCTCGCCTGCAGGTCTTGCACATGGGCATGGACGTGAAATCGCTTCATTGCGGGCTCCTGGGGGTGGGTCAACATCCGCACCTGGCGGACTCGGGCGGCACCGCGCAGGCCTCGCCTGCGCAGCAGTTCTCGGTGAGGAAACCGATGACGCCGTTCATCTGGTCGTACGCGGCGCGGTAGACGAGGTGCCGGCTGACGCGCTCCTGCGTCACCAGTCCCGCGCCCATCAGTTCCTTGAGGTGGAAGGACAGCGTCGTCGGAACGGTCCCGAGCCCTTCGCTCATCACGCCGGGCGTCAGGCCGCTCGGGCCGGCGACCACCAAGGCGCGGAAGACCTCGAGTCGCAGCGGGTGGGCCAGCGCGGCAAGCGCTCGAATGACGGCTTCTTGTTCCATGAGCCGACTATACGAGAAATATGAAACAGTTGCCACGTTCCCGGCGCCGCGACGTGATCGCCGACCGCCACAGGGGCAGGCCGACCTGGACGCGCTCGCCTCGGTCGTCCGGGCCTGCCTCAAGCAGCCGGTCGAGGCTTCAGCTCATCGTCGCCGGCTCGGTGTCGGCGCGCGGCCGCAGCGCGAGCGACAGCAGCTCGTCGAACCGGTGGTACGCGAGGCTCGCACCGGCGACGAAGGCGCTGCCCTGCTCCTCGGAGACGCGGGCCGAGTCGAGCGCCTGCGCGAGGCTGCGCCACGCGCGCGTGCGGCTGCCCAATGGTGCGAGCAGGTGCCGCCCGCCGTTCGTCTCGTCCAGGCCCAGGTGCTCGCCGAGGTGCTGCGTCTGCGCCATCAAGTCCAGGCTCAGCATCAGGCCCTCGCTCGCATGCACCCAGCCCAGCGCCTCCATCAACCCGAGGCCGTGCGTCGCCGGTGCCGGCGACGAGCGCGGGTGGGGCGGCCAGGCCTCCAGGTCGTGCAGGTCGGCCTCCATGCGGCTCGCGCGCTCCGCATCGGCCAGGCCGGGGTCGGGGATGACCTGCCAGACCTCTTCATCGGCATACAGCCGCCGCACGTCGCCCAGCATGTGGTACTGCACCGTCAGGAAGCCGGCGTAGTGCTCGGTGGTCTTGAACGGCTCGATCAGGTTCAGGCCATCGCGCAGGTAGTCGTGCAGGAAGCCGGCGTCCTCGCTGAGCCGCTGCGTCAGGGTCCGGCGCGACGGCTGCGGCACGATCGGTGCCGGCACGGTCGGAAACTGCAGGGCGATGTAGGGGTTGTGCATGGGCGCGCGCGGCTCAGTGGTTGGCATGCCGCATCGGCTGCGTGGGCGCGAAGCCGTGCTCGGAAAGCGTCTGCTTCGGCGCCGGTGAGCGGCCCTGCGCGTGGGCCTGCGCTTGCGCCTGGGCCTGCGCCAGGCTGTGGGCCGCCTCGCGCAGGTGCTGCTTCGCGCGGGCCTCCTTCAGCTCCCGGGCCTGCTTTGCGAAGCCGGCCTGGAAGCGGCCCAGCTCCTTCTTGTGCCGGCGCTCCACCTGCCCCAGCACGATCGATACGCGCTGCGACACGCGCTTCATCTCGCGTGCCCGGCCGAAATGCCAGCCGGCGGCCACGCCGGCCGCGAGGAACACCGCCGCACTGCCCAGCCAGATCAGCAGCTCGATCATGCGGGTTCTCCTTGCGAGCGGGCCTCCTGCGCAGGCAAGGGCGCCCGGCGCAGGTGGCGTTGCCCCGAGTTCGCCTTGCGCCCCGGCGCATCGAAGCCGCCCAGCCGGGCGCGGTACTCGGCCGGCGTGCAGCCGACCTGGCGCACGAAGGCGCGGCGCATGCGCTCGTCGTCGACGAAACCGCTCTGCGCCGCGATCGCCTTGATCGACACCGGCGAGGCCTCCAGCAGGTGGCAGGCGCGCTCGACGCGCAACTGCTCCACCACCTTGGCCGGCGTCTGCCCGGTGCTGCGCACGAAGAAGCGCGCGAAATTGCGCGGGCTCATGCCGGCGCGCCCGGCCATGTCGGTCACGGTGGTGGGCTGGCTCAGCCGCGTCGCGACCCAGCCGAGCAGGTCGGTCAGCATGCTGTCGGCACCGCGCTGCGCGAGGCGCTCCTGCAGGTTCAGCAAGGTGCTGCGCTGCGCCTGGCTGCCCGAGCGCGCCATGAACACCACCAGCTCGCGCGCCACGTCCAGGCCGATCTGCGGGCCCAGGTCGGCCCGCACCAGCGCGAGCGCCATGTCGATGCCGGCCGTCATGCCGGCGGCCGTCCACACCTTTCCGGCTTGCACGTAGATCGGGTCGTCGTCCAGCTGCACGCGCGGATAGCGCG
>NZ_JBFUFP010000481.1:0-3977 GCF_056403375.1 Rhizobacter sp. P2_H2 | reverse complement strand
GCAAGATCGAGTTCGAGCTGCGCTATGAATTCGCCAACGGCGCGCTGGAGCTGGTGATCAGCCCGGTGTTCGACCGCATCGCCAACACGCTGGTCGATTCGTTCGTCAAGCGGGCGGAACAGGTGCATGGACCCCGCTGATCCCGTCGAGCTGGCGATCGAGGTCGCCTGGAGCCCGCAGGCGGGCGAGGTGAGGGTGGTGCCGCTGCGGCTGYCCGCCGGCAGCACGGTGCACGATGCGCTGCGGCAGGGCGGTGTGCTGGAGGCCGGCTCGGGGATGGACCTGACGCACTGCCGGATCGGCGTCTGGGGCCACCTGCGCGAGCTGGGCGATGTGCTGCGGGACCGCGACCGGGTGGAGGTCTGGCGCGCGCTGCGCGTCGATCCCAAGGAGGCGAGGCGCCAGCGCTCCAGACGAGGCTGACGGTCCCTCGCTGGCGGCTTACTTGCAGTCGGACGCGATGATGTCGCGGGTGCGCTTGGTCTCGTCGGCGCGGCCCTTGTCGTCGAGGATCTCGCGTTCGCCGTTGGCGTTCGTGCGTGCCATGCGGATGCCGTCTTCGAGCGTCTTCAGCTGCCCCTTGGCGCGCGTGCAGTTCTCGGCGCGCACGGCGGCGAGCTTCTCTTCCTCGGCCTTGCGCTTGGCGGCGTCGTCCTGCTCGGTCTTGCGGCGCTTGGCCTCGAGGTCCGGGTCGACCAGCTTCGGGCCGCTGGCCGCGGCGGCTGCCGGCGTGGCCTCGGCCGGGGTCGTGCCCTGCATCGGCGCGCGGCGCGCGGCACCGGCCGGGCGCTGCAGGATGTCCTGCTCGGCGATGCTGCCGGGCGGCGGGATGTCGCTGTACTGCACGTGGCCCTTGCCGTCGCGCCATTTCCACTGGGCGAATGCCGTGCTGTGCAGGCCGATCGACAACACGGCGAGGAGGGCGCAGGCACCCAGCCTGGACGACGTGCGGGAAGGAATGAATTGCATGGCCGAAAGTGTAGTCGGCGTGACATGTGTGCAGGCGCGAGGCTCTGTCACCTTTTGTATGGCGAGGCCCGGTTGGCCGAGGATGGCCGTGAACTATTACCGCTTTGGCGCGGCAGGCATCGGCGCTGCCCATCGAAGGGGTCCGGACCCACGCCGTGAAGGGTGCGTCTGACATCCGTATAATTCGCTTTTGCGTCAGGAGTTTTTCTCATGCGCCTTCTTGGCAAAGCGCTCACCTTCGACGATGTGTTGTTGGTGCCAGCTTTCTCCCAGGTCCTGCCCCGCGACACCTCGCTCGCGACCCAGCTCTCCCGCAACATCCGCCTGAACCTTCCGCTCGTGTCCGCTGCGATGGACACCGTGACGGAAGCACGCCTCGCGATCGCGATCGCGCAGGAAGGCGGCATCGGGATCGTCCACAAGAACCTGTCACCGAAGCAGCAGGCTGCCGAGGTGGCGCGCGTGAAGCGCTATGAATCGGGCGTGCTGCGCGATCCGATCACCATCTCGCCCGGCGTGCCGGTGCGCGACGTGATCAACCTGTCGCGCCAGCACGGCATCTCGGGCTTCCCGGTGCTCGAGGACGGCAAGGTGGTCGGCATCGTGACCGGCCGCGACCTGCGCTTCGAGACCCGCATGGACATCCCGGTGCGCGAGATCATGACGCCGCGCGAGCGCCTGATCACGGTGCGCGACGGCGCCTCGCTGGCCGATGCCAAGGCGCTGATGCACAAGCACAAGCTGGAGCGCGTGGTGGTCGTCAACGACGCCTTCGAGCTGCGCGGCCTGTTCACCGTCAAGGACATCACCAAGCAGACCAACTTCCCGAACGCCGCGCGCGATTCGCACGGCAAGCTGCGCGTCGGCGCGGCGGTGGGCGTCGGTGAAGACACCGAAGAGCGCCTCGAGTTGCTGGTGCGGGCCGGCGTCGACGCGGTCGTCGTCGACACCGCCCACGGCCACAGCGCCGGCGTGCTCGACCGGGTGCGCTGGGTCAAGAAGAACTACCCGCAGGTCGATGTGATCGGCGGCAACATCGCCACCGGCGCGGCCGCGCTGGCGCTGGTGGAGGCGGGTGCCGACGGCGTGAAGGTCGGCATCGGCCCCGGCTCGATCTGCACCACCCGCATCGTCGCCGGTGTCGGCGTGCCGCAGATCATGGCGATCGACAACGTCGCCTCCGCGCTGAAGGGCACCGGCGTGCCGCTGATCGCCGACGGCGGCATCCGCTACTCGGGCGACATCGCCAAGGCCATCGCGGCCGGCGCCTGCACCGTGATGATGGGCGGCATGTTCGCCGGCACCGAAGAGGCGCCGGGCGAGATCGTGCTGTTCCAGGGCCGCAGCTACAAGAGCTACCGCGGCATGGGCTCGATCGGTGCGATGCAGCAGGGCTCGGCCGACCGCTACTTCCAGGACAACACCGGCGCCAACCCGAACGCCGACAAGCTGGTTCCGGAAGGCATCGAGGGCCGCGTGCCGTACAAGGGCTCGATGGTCAGCATCGTGTTCCAGATGGCCGGCGGCCTGCGCGCCTCGATGGGCTATTGCGGCTGCCCGACGATCGACGACATGCGCGACCGCGCCGAGTTCGTCGAGATCACGTCGGCCGGCATCCGCGAGAGCCACGTGCACGACGTGCAGATCACGAAGGAAGCCCCCAACTACCGCATGGAGTGACGCCCGCACGCCGGGCGCCAGCGACCTTGACGACGAGTCCCACGACCGCGCCCGTGCAGCCGCCCGTCGGCCGCCCGGCGGCGATGCGCTTCATCCTGGTGACGGTGCTGATCGACATGATGGCGATCGGCCTGATCGTGCCGGTGCTGCCGGTGCTGGTCGGGGGCTTCACGGCCAACCCGGCCGAGCAGGCCTTCTGGTACGGCGCGGTCGCGTTCACCTTCGGCATCGCGAACTTCTTCAGCTCGCCGGTGCTCGGGGCGCTGTCCGACCGCTACGGCCGCCGGCCGGTGCTGCTGCTCGGCTTCTGCGGCTTCGCCTTCAGCTTCTTCGCGACGGCGCTCGCGACGCAGCTGTGGGTGCTGGTCGCGGTGCGGCTGGTGAGCGGCGCGCTGCAGGCGAACGCGGCGGTGGCGAACGCCTACGTGGCCGACATCACGCCGCCCGAAGACCGCGCGAAGCGCTTCGGCCAGCTCGGTGCGATGTTCGGCATCGGCTTCATCCTCGGGCCGGTGATGGGCGGGCTGCTCGGCGCCATCGACATCCATTACCCGTTCTTCGCGGCCGGCACGCTGGCACTGGTGAACCTGGTCTACGGGTACTTCGTGCTGCCTGAATCGCTGCCGCCGGAGCGCCGCAACAAGGACTCTATGCGCTCGCTGAACCCGGTGGCTGCACTGACGCACCTGGGCAGCCTGAAGGGCGTGGGCGGCCTGATCGCGGTGTCGGGCCTGTGCACGCTGGCGCAGTTCGTGTTGCACACCTCCTGGGTGCTGTACACCGGGCTGCGCTTCGACTGGGGCCCGCGCGAGAACGGCTGGTCGCTGTTCACGGTCGGCGTCGCGTCGGCGATCGTGCAGGGCATGCTGCTGCAGCGGCTGCTGAGGCGCTTCGGCGCGACGCGGCTGGCCACCATCGGCCTGGTGTCGAGCACGCTCGCCAACCTGGGCTGGGCGCTCGCGACCGAGGGCTGGATGATGTACGCGGTGATCGGCTTCAACGTGTTCGGCTTCACGGTGGCCGCGGCCATCCAGAGCATCGTCTCGAATGCCGCCGACCCCCGCACGCAGGGCCAGACCATGGGCGCGATGGCCGCGCTGACCAGCATGACCGCGGTGGTCGCCCCGGTGATCGGTGCCCCGCTGCTGGGCGTCGTCTCGCACCTGCCGCACAACGACTGGCGCGTCGGCGCGCCGTTCTTCTTCTGCAGCGCGTTGCTGGCGGTGGCCACCGCCGTCGCGATGCGTCATTTTTCCCGCCAGACCCTGTTGACCACGCCGGCCGCTGCCCCCAGCGCCGGTTGATGACACCTGACGACACCTGACACC
>NZ_JBFUFP010000480.1:0-3979 GCF_056403375.1 Rhizobacter sp. P2_H2 | reverse complement strand
GCGCTCGGCCTCGCGCTGGTAGGTGGCGCGCACGTTGAAGATGTACGGGTTGACCGGCTTGTGCAGCACCATCGCGCCGGTCGACGGCGCGACCAGCGGCACCCGGTACTCGGCCAGCAGCGGCGCGATCGCCTGCGTGTGCGGCGTGCCGCGCACCAGGAACAGCGCGACCACGTTCTTCTCGGTGATCAGCTTCTTCGCGTTCTCGGCCGCGAGCTTCGGATCGAACTTGTCGTCCATCGAGACCAGCTCGATGCTCTGGCCGTTGATGCCGCCGCGCGCATTGACCGCGTCGAAGTACATCTTCGCGCCGTCGGTGGTCTCCTTGACGCCGGCCGCGACCGCGCCGGTGAAGCCTGCCGTCTGGCCGATCAGGATCTGGGCGGCCGCGCTGGCCGCGAGGCTGGACAAGGCCAGCACGCAAAGAAGCTTCTTCATGGTGTCTCCGGTTTTTTCCCTGGATCGTTGGCCGTGTCGACGACGACTCTGTCCCAACCGCGCACGGCAGGGCGGGATGTTTTCACACGTGACGGCCGCGCGAGCACGTCAAGTGGACGAAATGTCCACCCAGTCGCATTCGGCGCGACTTAGTTCGCGGTCGGCCCGCCTTCGTCGCCGCTTGTCAGCTCCGGGTCATCAGGGCGCCATTGATCCAGCACCGTGCGCAGGCTCTCGAACTGCATCGGCTTGGTCAGGTGCTCGTCCATCCCGGCATCGAGGCTGGACTGCCGGTCGGCAGCCAGCGCATGCGCGGTCAGCGCGACGATCGGGAACGGGCGGAGCAGGCCGTCGGCCTGCATCGCGCGCAGCCGGCGCGTCGCCTCGACGCCGTCCATGCCCGGCATCTGGATGTCCATCAGCACGAGGTCGGGCGCCTTCTCGAGGCAGTGCGCGAGCGCTTCTTCGCCGCTCGCGGCGACGCTGACCTTCATGCCCAGCACCATCAGCATCTCGCGCGCGACCAGCTGGTTCAGCGGGTTGTCCTCGACCACCAGCACGTGCATGCCGGGGCGCATCGGGGTCGACGGCTCGGGCCGTGCCGGTGCCGGGCGGGCCTCGGCGCTGGCGACGGTGCGCAGCTCGGCCGGCGTCAGCGGCTTCAGCAGCACCGCCATGCGGCTGCGCGCGGCGCGCTCGAGCAGCACCGGCTGGTGGAAGTCGGGGCGCAGCAGCAGCGTGACGCGCGTGCCGTCGGGCAGCGCGTGGCGCAGCGCTTCGAGGTCGCTGCTGTCGTCGAGGCCGTCCTCGGCCAGCACGACGCAGTCCGGCATGCGGCCGCCGAGCCGGGCGCGTTGCGTGGCCTGCGCGAGGTCGGGGATCAGCTCGGTGGTCCAGCCCAGGCGCTCGATGCGGCGCGGCAGCCACGGCGAGGTCGTCGCACCGCGCACCACCAGCCAGGCATGGCCGGGCGGGTGCGGCGCGGCGGCCGGCTGGGCCGCTGCCGCGAGCCGCAGCTCGACGGTGAACACCGAGCCGCGGCCGGGCACGCTGGTGGCCGTCACGCRGCCGGCCATCAGCGCCGCCAGCTTGCGCGTGAGCGACAGGCCGAGGCCGGTCCCGCCGTGCTGGCGGCGTGCGCTGTTGTCGCCTTGCTCGAAGGGCTTGAACACGCGCTCCAGCGTGGCGTCGTCCATGCCGGTGCCGGTGTCGTGCACCTGGATGCGCAGCAGCCACGGGCCGTCGGCCTGGGCCCGCACCTCGGTGACGAGCGCGACATGGCCTTGCGCGGTGAACCTGGCCGCATTGGCCAGCAGGTTCGAGACGATCTGGCGCACGCGCGCCGGATCGCCCTGGAACCGCGTCTGCTCGCCGAGGTAGTCGTACAGCATCGTCAGCTTGCGCTCGCGCAACTGCGGCATGAAGCCGCGGCAGGTCTCGGCCATCAGCTGCGCGAGGTCGAAGGTCTCCAGCCGCAGCGCGAGCTCGCCGGCCTCGGCGCGGGCGTAGTCGATCACGTCGCCGAGCAGGCGCAGCAGCGCCTGGCCGGACTGCTGCGCCAGGTCGAGGTAGCCGCGCTGCTCGTTGTGCGTGGCCAGCCGCTGCGCCAGCTCGGTCATGCCGAGCACCGCGTTCAGCGGCGTGCGCAGCTCGTGGCTCATGTGGGCCAGGAAGGCGGCCTTGGCCTGGCCGGAGGCCGGGTCGCTGTCGACTTCGCGCAGGCTGCCGGCCAGCCGGGTGGCCGGCCCGGCGCCGTCGGCCGTGGCGCGCATGCGCACCTGGAACCAGCGCAGGCTGCCGTCGGCGGTGCGCAGGCGCAGCCGGCCCTGGACGTTGCGGCCCGGGGCGCGGATCGCTGCGCCGACCAGCGCATCCCAGTGCGCCCGGTCGGGCGGGTCGACCTGCGCGCGCAGCGCGGACGGATCGTCGGCCAGCCCGGCGCCCAGCAGGTCGCGGCAGCGCGGCGAATGCCAGGCCTGCGACGGCTGGAGCGACGTGAGTTCGTGCTCCCACACGCCCTCGCCGACGACATCCATGAGCCGCGCGGCGCGGCTGCTGTCGGGGTGGACGGGAGGGAGGGGTGGAACGGCTGGTGTATTCATGACGCCACGCGCAGACGGCACGCGTGAGAGCGTGGCGCATGGTAGCCAATGGGCCTCGTCCGGGCAATGCGTCTCGCGTGAGACCGGTTGCCCATGGCTACTGACTGCTGCTGACCAATGGCCCGCCGATCTGCTCACCCGTCGCGGCTCCCTAGAATCTTCGGCTCCGCATTTCGAAAGCCCTCCCCATGTCCGGTGTCATCCGCATTCGCGGCGCCCGCCAGCACAACCTGAAGAACCTGGACCTCGACATCCGCACCGGCGAGATGACGGTGGTGACCGGGCCGTCGGGCTCGGGCAAGTCGAGCCTGGTGTTCGACACGCTGTACGCGGAGGGGCAGCGGCGCTACGTCGAGACCTTCAGCGCCTATGCGCGGCAGTTCCTCGACCGCATGGACCGGCCGGCGGTGGACCGGGTCGACGGCGTGCCGCCGGCGATCGCGATCGACCAGACCAACCCGGTGCGCACCTCGCGCTCGACGGTCGGCACGATGACCGAGCTGAACGATCACCTGAAGCTCTTGTATGCGCGGGCGGCCGAGCTGTTCGACAAGCAGACGGCACAGCCGGTGCGGCATGACAGCCCGGAGACGATCTACGCGGAGCTGATGAGCCGGACGGCGCAGGGCGATCCGCGGCTGGTGGTGACCTTTCCGGTGGAATTGCCGGGCGGAACCACGCCCGAGGAGATCGAGCAATGGCTCGCGGCCAGCGGCTTCACCCGCGTGCAGGCGGAGCGCGAGGTGGCGACGCCGACCGGCCCGCGCAAGGTGCTCGACGTGGTGGCCGACCGCTTCCGGCTGCAGGG
The DNA here is from genome assembly GCF_056403375.1 of Rhizobacter sp. P2_H2. NCBI lineage: Bacteria > Pseudomonadati > Pseudomonadota > Betaproteobacteria > Burkholderiales > Sphaerotilaceae > Rhizobacter > Rhizobacter sp. P2_H2. The sequence goes on along the minus strand of NZ_JBFUFP010000480.1, from coordinate 631 downwards.
GACCGAGAAGGTGCGCGCGGTCGAGGCGATCGAGACGGCGCTGAAGCGCGGCAGCGGGCGGGTCAACGTGTATGTGGTGGCCGAAGAAGGCGAACCCACACTCTGGCGTTTCTCCACCGGCCTGCACTGCCCCGACAGCGACCTGCGCTACGGCGACCCGCAGCCGGCCTTGTTCTCGTTCAATTCGGCGATGGGCGCCTGCGAGACCTGTCGCGGCTTCGGCCGCGTGATCGGCGTCGACTGGGGGCTGGTGATCCCGGACCACCGCAAGACGCTGCGCTCCGGCGCGATCAAGACCATCCAGACGCCGGCCTGGAAAGACTCGCAGGACGACCTGCTGAAGTACGCCGCCGAGGCCGGCATCCCGCGCGACGCCGCGTGGTCGCAGCTCAGCGAGGCGCAGCGCGACTGGGTCATCAACGGCTCGCCGCACTGGAAGGGCAACTGGAACAAGCAGTGGTACGGCATCAAGCGCTTCTTCGAGTACCTCGAATCGAAGTCGTACAAGATGCACATCCGCGTGCTGCTGTCGAAGTACCGCAGCTACACGCCGTGCACCACCTGCGGCGGCGCCCGGCTGAAGACCGAGGCGCTGCTGTGGCGCCTGGGCAGCAAGCCCGATGCCGACGGC
>NZ_JBFUFP010000479.1:0-3996 GCF_056403375.1 Rhizobacter sp. P2_H2 | reverse complement strand
GCGCTGCCCTGCGGGATCACGAAGCGCTGCCAGCCGTCGCGGCGCACCTGGATGCCGAAGCGCGCCAGCAGGTTCAGCGTGATGTCGACGTAGGGCTTCGAGATCAGCTCGCCGTCGACCTCGATCGTCACCGCATGCTCGGCCGACACCAGCGGCAGCGCGAGCAGCAGCGCGGTCAGGAACTGGCTGGAGACGTCGCCGCGCACGCGGATCGGCTGCGCGGTGTTCAGCCGCAGGTCGGCGGCGGCGAGCCGCAGCGGCGGGTAGCCTTCCTGGCCGAGCGAGGTGATGTTGCAGCCGAGCTGGCGCAGCGCGTCGACCAGGTCGCCGATCGGGCGCTCGTGCATGCGCGGCACGCCGCGCAGCTCGAAGCGGCCGTTCTGCGTGGCGGCCAGCACCGCCAGCGCGGCCGTCAGCGGGCGCATCGCGGTGCCGGCGTTGCCGAGGAACAAGCTGGCCTCGCGCGTCGCGAGCCGGCCGCCGAGCCCGGTGATGCGCCAGGCGCTGCCATCGGCCTCGACGCCGCAACCGAGTTCGCGCAGCGCGGCCAGCATCACCTGGGTGTCGTCGGAATCCAGCAGGTCGTGCACCACCGTCGTGCCGGCGCTGAGGCCGGCCAGCAGCAGCACGCGGTTGGAGATGCTCTTCGAGCCGGGCAGGCGGATGCTGCCGCCGGCGGATGCCAGCGGGGGAAGATCGATGAAGGGTGTCGAGAACATGGTCGATGGGCGGCCGAAGGCAGCGCACCATCGCGCTGCGGGGTCAGGAATTCAACGCGAGGAGCCGGGCTTGCCCGCGCCCATCTGCCAGCCGGAGCGCGCTTCGGACGCATTGCGGATCAGCCCTTCGAGCGCCTCCGCGTTGCCGGTCTTGATGACGTGCTCGAGCGCATCCAGCGTGTGCCGGAAGCGCATCGACTGCTTCAGGATCTCTTCGCGGTTCGACATCAGGATGTCGCGCCAGACCTCGGGGTCGCTCGCGGCGATGCGCGTGAAATCGCGGAAACCGGGGCCTGCCAGCGACAGGAAATCCTTGCCGGCCGGCTGCTTCGCGACCGAGCTGAAGAACGCGAAGGCCAGCATGTGCGGCAGGTGGCTGACGGCGGCGAACGCGGCGTCGTGGTTCTCGGCCGTCATGCGCAGCACCTGCGCGCCGATCCCCGACCACACGTCGGTCGCCTTCTGCACCAGCTCGGGCGAGGTCTGCGGCAGCGGCGTGATGATCACCTGCCGCCCGGTGTACAGCGACGCATCGGCATGCGCGACGCCGGCCACTTCCTTGCCGGCGATCGGGTGCGCCGGCACGAACGCGCTGACGCGCTCCTTCAGCACGCGGCGGGCCGCATCGACCACGTCGCGCTTGGTCGAGCCGACGTCCATGAACAGCACGTTCGGCTCCACCAGGTGGCGGATTGCCTTGAAGGTGGCCTCGGTGGCCGACACCGGCACCGCCATCAGCACGATGTCGGAGCCCGACACCGCGAGCAGCGCCGATTCGGCGGCCACGTCGATCACGCCCATCTTGCGGGCGCGCTCGGTGGTGGAGGGCGACTTGCTGTAGCCGACCACGCGCTTGACCAGCCCGGCCCGCTTCAAGGCGAGTGCGAACGAGCCGCCCATCAGGCCGACACCGATCACGCCGAGTTGGTTGAACATGGTCAATGGACGTCGATGGGATAGGTGCCGAGCACCTTGAAGAAGGCGCACACCTCGCGCAGCTCGCTCAACGCGGCTGCGACGTGGGGCTCGTCGGGGTGGCCCTGCAGGTCGACGTAGAAGTAGTACTCCCACTGGCCGGACCGCGCAGGGCGGGATTCGAAACGCGTCATCGAGACGCCATGGCGCTTCAGCGGCACCAGCATGTCGTGCACCGCGCCGGGCTTGTTGGCCACCGACACGATCAGGCTGGTGCAGTCGTGGCCCGAGGCCTTCGGCTGCGGATGCTGGTGCGGGTGGGCGAGTACCGTGAAGCGGGTGCGGTTGTGCGCGTCGTCCTGGATGGCCGGCGCGACGATGTGCAGGCCGAACTCGCTGGCGGCACGTTCGCTCGCGATCGCGGCGATGCTGGCGTCCTGCTGGGCGAGCCGGGCGCCTTCGGCATTGCTCGCGACCGGGCGGCGTTCGACGTTCGGCAGGTGGTTGCTGAGCCAGCCGTGGCACTGCGCCAATGCCTGCGGGTGCGCGCACACGGCCGTCAGGTTCTCGAGCGCGTTCTCGCGGCGCAGCAGGTTGTGCCGCACGAACAGGCTGGTCTCGCCGATGATGAACAGCGGCGTCGTCAGGAACAGGTCGAGCGAGCGCGTGACCACGCCCTCGGTCGAGTTCTCGACCGGCACCACGCCGAAGTCGGCCGAGCCGGCGCTGACGGCATGGAACACCTCGTCGAAGTTGGCGCAGGGCACCTTGACGATCGACGAGCCGAAGAAGCCGAGCACCGCGAGCTCGCTGAAGGTGCCCGACGGGCCGAGGTAGGCGACGCGGGTGGGGGTCTCGAGCGCGCGGCAGGCCGACATGATCTCGCGCCAGATCGGTGCGACGCTGTCGTTGGCCAGCGGGCCGGGGTTGACCTGCTTCAGGCCGTCGATCACCTGGGCCTCGCGCTCGGGGCGGAACGCGACCGAGCCTTCCTTCTTCTTCAGCTCGCCGACGTGCAGCGCGAACTGGGCGCGCTGGTTCAGCAGGCCCAGCAACTCTCTGTCGACGCGGTCGATCTGGGTGCGAAGGGCCAGCAGGTCAGGGTGGGGGGCAGGTGTCGGGTCAGCCATGGCGCGCGGCGAATTCTCGCATGTACGCCACCAGCGCCTGCACGCCGGCCAGCGGCATCGCGTTGTACAGGCTCGCGCGCATGCCGCCGACGCTCTTGTGGCCCTTCAGCTGCAGCAGCCCGCGCTCCTTCGCGCCGGCCAGGAAGGCGTCGTTCAGCGATTCGTCGCGCAGGAAGAAGGGAATGTTCATGCGCGAGCGGCTGCCGGGATCGACGTGGGTCACGTAGAACTCCGAGCCGTCGAGGTAGCCGTAGAGCAGCCCGGCCTTGGCGATCGCGCGCTGCTCCATCGCCGCGACGCCCGCGGCCGCGCCTTCGCGCTGCGCCTTCAGCCACTGGAACACCAGCCCGGCGATGTAGATCGAGTAGGTGGGCGGCGTGTTGTACATCGAGCCGTTGTCGGCCACGGTCTTGTAGTCGAAGGCGCTCGGGCAGATCGGCAGCGCATGGCCGAGCAGGTCGTCGCGCACGAACACCAGCGTCAGCCCGGCCGGGCCGATGTTCTTCTGCGCGCCGGCGAAGGCCAGGCCCACGCGCGACCAGTCGATGGCGCGCGACAGGATGTGCGACGAGCAGTCGATCACGAGCGGTGCCTTCGAGCCGAGCGCGGCGAGGTCGGGCAGCGTGTGCAGCTCGACACCGTGGATGGTCTCGTTGGTGCACACATGCACGTAGCTCGCGTCCGGGCTCAGCGACCAGGTCTCGGGTGCCGGGATGCGGGTGTGCCGGTCGTCGGCATTGCTCGCGGCGACGCGCGCCTGCGCATAGCGCTGCGCCTCCTTGTACGACTTCTGCGACCACGCGCCGGTGACCACGACGTCGACCACGCCGCCGCGCGACAGGTTCATCGGCACGATCGCGTTCTCGGCCAGGCCGCCGCCCTGCATGAACAGGATGCGGAAGTTCGCCGGCACGGCCAGCAGCCCGCGCAGGTCGGCCTCGGCCTGCTCGTGGATGCTCGCGAACTCGCGCCCGCGGTGGCTCATCTCCATCACGCTCATGCCCGAGCCGTGCCAGTCGAGCATTTCGGCCGCAGCCTGGCGCAGCACCTCTTCGGGCAGCGCGGCCGGGCCGGCGGAGAAGTTGTACGGGCGTTGCATCGCGCTCATCCGGTCGGTCAGCGAAGAAGGGTCACGGGAGGGGCGCCTGGGGTCACTTCCCCGCCTTGGAGGCCGCGGGCGCGGCAGGCCTGGCGGCGCGCGGCGCGGCGGCTGCGGGCGCCGATGCGCCGGT
>NZ_JBFUFP010000478.1:0-4016 GCF_056403375.1 Rhizobacter sp. P2_H2 | reverse complement strand
GGACCGTGGTGCGGCCTTTGGTGGTGATGATGGAGTCGGGCATGAAGGTCTCCTTGCGTCAACCCGGATTGTCATCCGGGCTTGGCTGCCCAGCTCGCGTGCCACCCACCGCCCATCGCCTGGATCAACCCGATCGCCGCCAGCTGCTGATCGACTTGCAGTTGTACCAGCGCCCGCCGCGCGCTCAGCGCCGATGACTGGGCCGTCGCCACCTCCAGGTAGCTGACCTGCCCGGCGCGGTACCGGTTCAGCGTCTGCACCTCGGTATCGTCCGCCGCCTTCGAGGCCTGCTGGCGCAGCGGCGACTGCTCGGCCAGCATCCGCACCAGCGACAGCTGGTCTTCCACCGCACCCAGCGCCGCGAGCGTCGTCTGCCGGTAGCGGGCGACAGCAGCATCTCGGCTCGCCTCGGCACCTTCCACGCGGGCCCGCGTCGCCCCCGCATCGAAGATCGTCTGCGCCACCGACACGCCCAGCGACCACAGGTTCTGGCTCGCATTGAAGAGCTGGCTCGCCGCGCTGCTCTGCTGCCCATACGAGCCGCTCAGCGACAAGCTCGGGAAGTACGCGCTGCGCGCAATGCCGATCTGCGCATTCGCCGACGCCACGCTGCGCTCGGCACCGGCGATGTCGGGCCGGCGCTGCAGCAGCTCCGACGGCACCACCAGCGGCACCGCCGGCACCGTCATCTGCCAGGCCGCCGGCGGCAACGAGAACTGCGACGGCGCCTTGCCCACCAGCACCGCGATCGCATGCTCCAGCACCGCGCGCTGGCGCTTCAAGGTCGCGAGATCCGCCTGCGCATTCGCGAGCTGCGTCTGCGCCTGCAGCAGGTCGCTCTTCGGCGCGATGCCGGCGTCGTAGCGGTTCTGCGTGATCGTCTGCGAGCGCGTGAAACCCTCGACCGTGCGCGTCACCACGTCGATCTCGGCGTCGGCCTCGCGCAGCGAGAAGTAGTTGGTCGCGAGCGCCGCCTGCGCCGACAGCCGTGCCGACGCCAGGTCGGCCTCGCTCGCCTGCGCCGTCGCCGTCGCGGTGTCGACGCCCGCCTCCAGCTTGCCCCACAGCGGCGCCTCCCAGCTTGCGCCCAGGCCCACCTGGTAGGTGTTGCCGGTCGACGTGCGCGCGCCACCGCCGGAGCGCGTTGCGCCGCCGCTCAGGCTCACGCTCGGGAAGAACGAGGCCCGCGCCTCCTTCACCAGCGATTGCGATTGCGCATACGCGGCCACCGCGGCCGCGACGTTCTGGTTCGACACCTCGACCTGCGCGGCGAGCGTGTTCAGCGTCTCGTCACCGAACAGCGTCCACCAGGGGCCGCGGTCCAACGCGTCGGCGGGCGCCGCCGGCAGCCAGCCCTCGGCCGCGGCCGGCACTTCCTTGTAGCCCGCCGGCAGCGCGGTGTCGGGCACCTGGTAGCGCGGGGTCACCGCGCAGCCGGCCAGCAGCAGCAACGCGGCCGCGAGGGGAGTGAGTCGCGAAGTCATGCGTGGAGTCATGCGTGGAGTCATGCGTGCGCAGCGGCGGCATCAGTGCCGCGGCTCAGGTGGCGCTCGTCGGCGCTGCGGCGGCGCAGCTTGTCGAGCAGGAGGTAGACGACCGGCGTCGTAAGCAGGGTCAGCAGCTGGCTCGCGATCAGCCCGCCGATGATGGCCACGCCGAGCGGCTGGCGCAGCTCGGAGCCCTCGCCGAAGCCGATCGCCAGCGGCAGTGCGCCGAGGCCTGCGGCCAGCGTCGTCATCAGGATCGGGCGGAAGCGCAGCAGGCAGGCCTCGCGCACCGCCTCGAGCGGCGACAGCCCGCGCGAGCGCTCGGCCTCGAGCGCGAAGTCGATGATCAGGATCGCGTTCTTCTTGACGATGCCGATCAGCAGGAACACGCCGATCAGCGCGATGATCGAGAACTCCATGCGGAACATCAGCAGCGCGAGCACCGCGCCGACGCCCGCTGACGGCAGCGTCGACAGCACCGTCACCGGGTGCACCAGGCTCTCGTACAGCACGCCCAGCACGATGTAGATCACGACGATCGCCGCCAGGATCAGCAGCGGCTGCTGCGCCTGCGAATCCTGGAAGCCGCGCGCCGTGCCCGCGAAGCTGCCGCGCACATTGGCCGGCATCGCGATGTCGGCTTCGGCCTGCTTCACCRCCGCCTGCGCGTCCGACAGGCTCACGCCCTCGGGCAGGTTGAACGACACCGTCGTCGCGAGCTCGCCGTCCTGGTGGTTGATCGAGGTCGGGGTCGCGCTCTCGCTGAAGCGCGCGAGCGTCTGCAGCGGCACCATCGTGTTCGCGGTGTTGGAGAGCGCCGAGCCGCTGGAGGCATCGCGCAGCGCCGGGTTCACCGACAGCGTCGCGGTGGTCGCCGCGCCGGTGCCGGCCTTGCGCGGGATGTACACGTCGTTCAGCGAGGTCGGGCTGCGCGTCAGGCTGCGCGCCGCCTCCATCACGACGTGGTACTGGTTCAGCTCGTCGTAGATGGTGGCCACCTGGCGCTGGCCGAAGCTGTCGTACAGCGCGTTGTCGACATCGCGCGTCGTGATGCCCAGCCGCGCCGCGGTCGCCTTGTCGATGTCGACGAAGCTCTGCACGCCGTTGTCCTGCTGGTTGGTGTCGACGTCGGCCAGCTCTTCCTTCGTGCGCATCTGGTCGGCCAGCTTCAGCGCCCAGCTGCGCAGGTCGGCGATGTTGTCGCTCTTCAGCGTGTACTGGTAGGTCGAGTTGCTCGATCGGCCACCGGCCCGCAGGTCCTGCACCGGGTTCAGGAACAGCTGCACGCCGGTCACGGTGGCCAGCTGCGGGCGCAGCCTCGCGATCACCGCCTGGCCGCCGTCCTTGCGCTGGCCGACCGGCTTCAGGTTGATGAACATGAAGCCGCCGCCGGCGCGCCCGCCGCCGGTGAAGCCGACCACCGTGTCGACCGCCGGATCGGCATGGATGATGTCGACCAGCTGCTTCAGCTTGCCCTGCAGCGCCTCGAACGAGATGCTCTGGTCGGCCGCGAGGCCGCCGTTCAGCTGTCCGTTGTCCTGCTGCGGGAAGAAGCCCTTCGGCGTCGCCTTGAAGAGGTAGACGTTGAGGCCGATCACCGCCAGCAGGATCAGCATCACCAGCGCCTTGCTGTGCAGCGCCCAGTCGAGGCTGTGCTCGTAGCCGCGCAAGACGCCGGCGAACACGCGCTCCGAGAAGCGGGCGAGCCGGCCCGGCGGCTTGCGCACGTGGCCGCCCGGCTTCAGCAGCCAGGCGCACATCATCGGCGTGGTGGTCAGCGAGATCGCCAGCGAGATCAGCACCGCCACCGACAGCGTCACCGCGAACTCGCGGAACAGCCGGCCGATCTGCCCGCTCATGAACAGCAGCGGGATRAACACSGCCACCAGCGACAGGCTGATCGACAGCACCGTGAAGCCGACTTCGCGCGCGCCGACCAGTGCCGCCTCGAAGCGGTCCATGCCGGACTCGATGTGGCGGCTGGTGTTCTCCAGCACGACGATCGCATCGTCGACGACGAAGCCGGTGGCCACCGTCAGCGCCATCAGGCTCAGGTTGTTCAGGCTGTAGCCCAGCAGGTACATCACGCCGAAGGTGCCGAGCAGCGACACCACGGTGGCGACCGCCGGCACGATGGTCGCGCGCAGGCTGCGCAGGAACACGCTGACGACGACCACCACCAGCAGCACCGAGATCACCAGCGTGCCCTCGATCTCGCGCAGCGAGGCGCGGATCGAGTTGGTGCTGTCGGAGGCCACCTGCAGATCGATGTCGCTCGGCAGCTGCGCGCGCAGCTCGGGCAGCAGCGCGCGCACGCCGTCGACCGTCTCGATCACGTTGGCGCCGGGCTGGCGCGTCAGCAGCACGATCACCGCCGGCTGGCCGTTGAAGAGACCCAGCGTGCGCACGTTCTCGACGCCGTCGCTCACCTTGGCCACGTCCGAGAGCCGCACCGCCGAGTTGTTGCGCCAGGCCACCACCAGCCCGCGGTAGTCGGCGGCGGTGCGCCCGGGCGGCGGCGTGTAGATC
>NZ_JBFUFP010000477.1:0-4019 GCF_056403375.1 Rhizobacter sp. P2_H2 | reverse complement strand
GTGCTCGAGGTGCAGCCGTCGATCGTGTTCGAGCGCCGCGGCCCGCGCATCACGCTGAGCGGCAATGCCGCGATCAGCAGCCTGAGCTACCTGAACGACAGCCAGCCGTCGCGCGTGCTGCCGCGCGCACGCATCGACCTCGCCTCGAAGGTGATCGAGGACTGGGCCTACTTCGACGCCTGGTACCGGATCGACCCGACCTTCGACGACCCGTACGCGACGCGCCCCGAGGCTGCCACCTCGTACAAGCTGGAGCCGCGCCGCCGCTACGGGCTGAGCCCGTACCTGATGCACCGCTTCAACGAGCTCGACTCGATGCTCGCGCGCGTCGACTACACGCATGCGCGCATCACCGACTTCCTGACCAAGCAGGTGCGCACCACCAAGGGCCTGGACAAGATCGTCTCGTACGAGCGCGCGCCGCGCAGCTTCGGCCTGCAGATCGAGGTGAAGRCGCACGACGAGAGCGACGACTTCACGCAGGGCCAGACGCTCAGCACGCGCGAGGCGCGGCTGTGGCTGAACTGGCAACCGCAGCCGCAGCTGGTGCTGGGCATCGTCGGCGGGCGCGAGAAGACCTCGCTGCTGGCCGACACGCCGACCGACACGCTGTACGGCGGGCGCGTCACCTGGCGGCCCGACGAGCGCAGCAACCTGCGCGTGACGGTGGAGCACCGCTACTTCGGCAACGGCTGGGACGCCGTCTATGCGCACAACTCGGCCACCACGACGATCGGGCTGCAGGCGAGCCGCACGGTGTCGAGCCAGGGCATCCCGGACAACGGCGTGCTGCCGCCCGGCAGCGCGTCGCCGGTGCCGGTGGGCGGCGGCATCAACCCGTCCGCGCTGTATTCGGTGGTGGCCCAGCTGCGCGAGAGCGCCGGCTTCCAGGCCGCGCTGCAGGGCCGGCGCAACCGCATCTACCTGCAGGTGGGCTACCTGAAGCAGCAGGCGCTGCAGATGGCGGGCCAGACCAACATCCCCGACCCGTCGTACGACACCGAGCAGAAATCGGCGTCGCTCGGCTGGGACTACAAGCTCGGGCCGCTGACCACGCTGACCGTGATCGGCGACGGCTCGCGCATCGAGGGGCTGGGCGGCAGCAACCTCGGCCGCTACACGACGCAGTATTCGCTGCGCGTCGAGGGCACGCGCACGCTGTCGCCGCACACCACGGCGACGATCGGTGCGCGCCGCCTCACCGTCAAATCCAACAGCACGACGCTGACCTCCGTCGACCTCGACGGCGAGCAGGCCATCTACGCCGGGCTGCGCTACCGCTTCTGACCATGTACGAGTCGCACTTCGGCCTCAGTGGCCCGCCTTTCCAGCTGAACCCGGACCCGGCGTTCTATTTCGACAGCCGCGGGCACAGCAACGCGCTGGCCTACCTGAAGTTCGGCGTGCACCAGGGCGAGGGCTTCATCGTCGTCACCGGCGAGATCGGTGCCGGCAAGACCACGCTGGTGCGCACGCTGCTCGAAGGGCTGGACGCCGAGAAGGTGGTGGCCGCGCAGGTGGTCAGCACGCAGCTCGAATCGGGCGACCTGCTGCGCGCCATCCTCACCGCGTACGGCGTGCCGACCGCGGGCGCGTCGAAGGCGCACCTGATCGCGAGCCTCGAGGGCTTCCTCACCGCGCTGGCCGCGAAGGGCCGGCGTGCGCTGCTGATCGTCGACGAGGCGCAGAACCTGAAGCACGAGGCGGTCGAAGAGCTGCGCATGCTGTCGAACTTCCAGCTCGGCAACCATGCGCTGCTGCAGAGCTTCCTGATCGGCCAGCCGGAGCTGCGCACGCTGCTGCAATCGAAGTCGATGGAGCAACTGCGCCAGCGCGTGATCGCGTCGTGCCACCTCGGGCCGCTCGACCAGACCGAGACGCGCGCCTACATCGAGCACCGGCTGCACCGCGTCGGCTGGAAGGATTCGCCGGCCTTCGCCGACGATGCGTTCGACGCGATCCACCGCTGGACCGGCGGCGTGCCGCGCCGCATCAACCGGTTGTGCAACCGGCTGTTCCTCGCCGCCTTCCTGTCGGGCAAGGACGCGATCTCGGCCGAGACGGTGGACCAGACCGCCGGCGAGCTGCGCAGCGAGATCGGCGAACTCGCCGACGTGCCGATGCTGGTGTCCACGGCGGGCCATGCCAGCGGCCACGGCCGACCCGACGTGACGATTCCGCCCAACCCGGCGCTGCCGGTGCTGGACGCGGCGGTGGACTTCGGCGGGAACATCGGCAACAACGCGAGCCTCGGCGTGGTCCAGCGCTCGCGCAGCGGCAGCAAGCTGCAGCGCCCGTTGCTGTGCGTGGTCGATACCCGCACCGATTTCCTGAAGATCGGCGCGCTGTCGCGCGTGCTCGAGGAGTACGGCGACCTGCCGCCGKTGATGGCGGTACAGCCCGGCACCGAAGAGGGCCTGGCGATCGGCGCGGCCGGTGCCGCGGTGCTGCCGCTGCCGAAGATGGAGATCCACCTCGGCATCGGCGCGCACGCGGTCGGCGTGGCGCACGGCTCGGCCGCCGCGCTGACGCGCTTCGACGAGGTGCTGGCCGAGTTCATGCCGAGCGCGGTGCTGGCGGTCGGCAAATCGGATGCGGTGYTGATGTGCACGCTGCTCGCCAACAAGCGCGGCGTGCCGGTGCTGCGGCTCGACGCCGGCCAGCGCAACACCGGCGGCAGCGCCAGCGCCGAGATGAACGGCGTGCTGATCGACCGCGTGGCCGATGCGCTCTACACGAACAAGCTGCTGACCTACTACACGCTGTACCGCGAGGGCATCCCGTCGGACCGGGTGCACTGCGTCGGCAGCCTGGCAGCCAACCTGCTGCACTTCGGGCTGCCGCATGCGGTGCCGCCGCTCGAATCGTTCGCGCGCGCCAAGCTCTCGCCGGCGGTGCTGAACGACCCGCGCGGCTTCGGGCTGGTGAGCCTGGCGCTGCAGCCGAAGACCATGGACGAGCTGCTGCCGATGCTCGCGACGCTGGGCCGCGAGCTGCCGCTGGTGTGGCCGCTGCGCGAGGAGGCGCTGGTCGCGCTGAAATCCACCGGGCAGGAGGCGCGCCTGGCCGATGCCGGCGTGATCGTGATGCCGGCGCAGGGCTACCTGGAAGAGATCGGGCTGCTGCAGCAGGCGCGCTGCCTGATCGCCGGCAGCGAAGGCGAGCTGGTCGAGGAGGCGGTGACGCTCGGTGTGCGCAGCATCACGCTCGGCAACGACCGCAGCGGCACGCCGGTGGCCGATCCGTCGAGCATCGTCGTCGGCCGCAACGTCGAGCAGGCGCTGAAAGCCGTGCGCGAGATCCTGCTGACCGAATCCGCGCGCGTCGACGTGYCCGAATACTGGGACGGCGGCACCGCCAGCCGCATCGCGAAGCACCTGCGCAGCTGGCTGCCGGCCTCGATGCGCGTCTCGTCGACCGCCCGCGCTGCCGAATCCGTTCGCTGAATTTGTCCCTGAGTCCATGACCAAGAACCCGATCACCAACGCCCTGACGGTCGACGTCGAGGACTACTTCCAGGTCTCGGCGCTGGCGCCGTTCATCGCGCGCGACCGCTGGGATTCGATCCCGTGCCGCGTCGAGGCGAACGTCGAYCGCCTGCTGCGGCGCTTTGCCGACAACCATGCGAAGGCCACGTTCTTCACGCTCGGCTGGATCGCCGAGCGCTACCCGCAGGTGGTGCGCCGCATCGTCGACGACGGGCACGAACTGGCGAGCCACGGCTACGGGCACCAGCGGGCGAGCGAGTTGTCGCGCGAGGCGTTCAGCCACGACGTGACGAATGCGAAGCGCATCCTCGAGGACATCGCCGGCGTGCGGGTGATCGGGTATCGCGCGCCGAGCTTCTCGATCGGGGCCGACAACCTGTGGGCCTTCGACGTGCTGAAGGAAGCGGGCTACGTCTACAGCTCCAGCGTCTACCCGGTGCAGCACGACCACTACGGCATGCCGGACGCGCCGCGCTTTCCTTACCAGGTGCGCGACGGGCTGACCGAGCTGCCGATCACGACGGTGCGTGC
>NZ_JBFUFP010000476.1:0-4025 GCF_056403375.1 Rhizobacter sp. P2_H2 | reverse complement strand
GTGTTGAACATGTCCAGCACCATGCCGCGGCTGCTCGCCTTCAGGATGTTCAGGATCTCCCGGTTCACCAGCGTCACGAACACGATCGGCCGCCGACCCTCGAGATCGGCCGAATGGTTGATCTCGCGCACCACCTGGTGCACCTTGTCCTCGGAGTCGATGAACGGGCGCCGCACGTGCCGCGGCTTGATCGCGAACTGGGCCAGGATCGAGTTGCCGAAGGTCTCGGCCGTGATCCCGGTGCCGTCGGAAACGAAGTAGACAGTGCGATTGGCCATGTGAACAGGGGGGCGTTGAGGCATCGATGATAGGCAGGAAGGCCCGTAAAATCGCCCCCAATCTTCCAAATCGCCCCTGACGCCCCCTAGGTCCATGCCACCACTCGAACACCTCAAGCGCTGGACCGCGCGTCGCCTGCTGGAGCCCTCGGAGCATTGCTCGGGTTCGCGGTTCGGGCGGGAAGCACCGGTTTCTCAACATCACGGAGCTTTCCCATGTCACTTCCGAACCTGGCGACCGCCCTGGTCGCACCGTTTGAACATCTGAGAATGACCGACGTCGAGGCGGTCGGCGGCAAGAACGCCTCCCTCGGCGAAATGATCAGCCAGCTGGCTGCCTCGGGCGTGCGGGTGCCCGGCGGCTTTGCCACCACGGCGCACGCGTTCCGACAGTTTCTCGCGCACAACGGCCTGGCCGCGCGCATCCAGGATCGACTTTCCACCCTCAACACCGATGACGTGAAGGCGCTGGCCGAGGCCGGCGCGCAGATCCGTGCCTGGATCGAGGCCACGCCGTTCCCGCCCGAGCTGGAGACCGCCATCCGCGCCGAATTCGCGCGGCTGACGGCCGACCACCCGGGCGCGTCGTTCGCCGTGCGCTCGTCGGCCACCGCCGAAGACCTGCCCGACGCCAGCTTCGCCGGCCAGCAGGAGACCTTCCTCAACGTGATCGGCATCGACGAGGTGCTGCACAAGATGAAGGAGGTCTTCGCGAGCCTCTACAACGACCGCGCCATCAGCTACCGCGTGCACAAGGGCTTCGCCCACAGCGACGTGGCGCTGTCGGCCGGCGTGCAGCGCATGGTGCGCTCCGACCTCGGCGCCGCCGGCGTGATGTTCACGATCGACACCGAGAGCGGCTTCACCGACGTCGTCTTCATCACCTCCAGCTACGGCCTGGGCGAGACGGTGGTGCAGGGCGCCGTGAACCCGGACGAGTTCTACGTGCACAAGCCGGCGCTGCGCAACGGCAAGCAGGCCATCATCCGCCGCAACCTCGGTTCCAAGCTGATCAAGATGGAGTTCGCGACGCCCGCCGAGCGCGCCGCGTCGGGCAGGCTCGTCAAGACGGTCGACACCGCCACCGAGCTGCGCAACCGCTATTCGCTGAGCGATGCCGACGTGGCCGAGCTGGCCGGCTACGCGCTGACCATCGAGCAGCACTACGCCCGCCCGATGGACATCGAGTGGGGCAAGGACGGCGCCGACGGCAAGCTGTACATCCTGCAGGCCCGCCCCGAGACGGTGAAGAGCCAGGCGGCCGGCAAGGCGGAGCAGCGCTACAAGCTCAAGGGCAGCGGCACCGTGCTGGCCGAAGGCCGCGCGATCGGACAGAAGATCGGCACCGGCCCGGTGCGCATCGTGCACAGCCTGGCCGACATGGACACCGTGCAGGCCGGCGACGTGCTCGTCACCGACATGACCGACCCGAACTGGGAGCCGGTGATGAAGCGCGCCAGCGCCATCGTCACGAACCGCGGCGGGCGCACCTGCCACGCGGCGATCATCGCGCGCGAGCTGGGCATCCCGGCCGTGGTCGGCTGCGGCGACGCGACCGAGACGCTGAAGGAAGGCGCGCTCGTCACCGTGGCCTGCTCCGAAGGCGACACCGGCTACATCTACGAGGGCCTGCTCGACACCGAGGTCTCCGAGGTGCAGCGCGGCGAGCTGCCGTACTGCCCGGTGAAGATCATGATGAACGTCGGCAACCCGCAGCTGGCCTTCGATTTCGCGCAGATGCCCAACAGCGGCGTCGGCCTCGCGCGGCTCGAGTTCATCATCAACAACAACATCGGCGTGCACCCGAAGGCGATCCTCGACTACCCGAACATCGACCTCGACCTGAAGAAGGCGGTCGAGTCGGTGGCGCGCGGGCATGCGTCGCCGCGCGCGTTCTACGTCGACAAGCTGGTCGAGGGCGTGGCCACCATCGCGGCCGCGTTCTGGCCGAAGCCGGTGATCGTGCGGCTCTCCGATTTCAAGAGCAACGAGTACCGCAAGCTGATCGGCGGCTCGCGCTACGAGCCCGAGGAAGAGAACCCGATGCTCGGCTTCCGCGGCGCGTCGCGCTACGTCAGCGAGAGCTTCGGCGAGGCCTTCGCGATGGAGTGCGAGGCCCTGAAGCGCGTGCGCAGCGACATGGGGCTCGACAACGTCGAGATCATGGTGCCGTTCGTGCGCACCGTCGGGCAGGCGAAACGGGTCGTCGAGATGCTGGCCGAGCACGGGCTCAAGCGGGCCTCGGCGGGCGGGCAGGACGGGCTGCGCATCATCATGATGTGCGAGGTGCCGAGCAATGCGATCCTCGCCGAGCAGTTCCTCGAGCACTTCGACGGCATGTCGATCGGCTCGAACGACCTGACGCAGCTGACGCTCGGGCTCGACCGCGATTCGGGCATGGAGCTGCTGGCGCGCGACTTCGACGAGCGCGATCCGGCCGTGAAGGCGATGATCTCGCGCGCGATCGCGGCCTGCCGTGCAGTCGGCAAGTACATCGGCATCTGCGGCCAGGGGCCGAGCGACCACCCCGACTTCGCCGACTGGCTGGCGCAGGAGGGGATCGTGTCGATCTCGCTGAATCCCGACACGGTCGTCGAGACCTGGCAGCGCCTCGCGAAACGTTGAGCGTGATGTGACGCCGGTCGAACCCACCGCCTACTGGCGCCGCAACCGGCGCATCGTCGCCGGCCTGCTGGCGGTGTGGTTCGCGGTCGGCTTCGGCGTCGCGTGGTTCGCGCGCGACCTGGGCTTCGGCTTCTTCGGCTGGCCGTTCAGCTTCTGGGTCGGCGCGCAGGGCGCCTTGCTGGTGTTCCTCGCGATCATCGGCGCCTACGCGTGGGTGATGAACCGGATGGACGCCGCGCAGCCGGGCGGCGACCATGCCGGCCATGAGTGACCCCGGCGAGCAGCGCCGCTTTCTTCGCCGGCTCAACAAGGTCTACGGGCTCTACACCGTGGGCCTGCTGGCGTTCATCGCGGCGCTCGCCGCCGCCGAGCAGGCCGGGCTGCCCAAGCGCTGGATCGGCGTCACCTTCCTGCTGGCCACCGTCGCGCTGTATGCCGGCATCGGCATCATCTGCCGCACCACCGACGCGAACGAGTACGACGGGGCCGGGCGGCGCGTGCCGGCGGTCTACAACGGCATGGCGACCGCGGCGGACTGGATGTCGGCCGCGTCCTTCATCAGCCTGGCCGGCACCATGTACCTGCAGGGCTATGGCGGCCTCGCGTTCATCATGGGCTGGACAGGCGGCTTCTGCCTGGTGGCGCTGCTGCTGGCACCGTACCTGCGCAAGTTCGGCGAGTTCACGATTCCCGACTTCCTCGGCGCCCGCTATGGCGGCCATGCGCCGCGGCTGATCGGCGCGGCCGCGGCCATCCTCTGCTCGTTCACCTACGTGGTGGCGCAGATCTACGGCGTCGGGCTGATCACCACGCGGCTGACCGGCGTGGCCTTCGAGGTCGGCATCTTCCTCGGGCTGGGCGGCGTGCTGGTGTGCTCGTTCCTCGGCGGCATGCGCGCGATCACCTGGACGCAGGTGGCGCAGTACATCGTGCTGCTGGTGGCCTACCTGGTGCCGGTGGTGTGGCTGTCGGTCAAGCAGACCGGCGTGCCGGTGCCGCAGGCGATCTACGGCGCGCAGCTGCAGAAGCTGAGCGAGCGCGAGAAGGCGCTGGCGCAGGATCCGCGCGAATTGGAGGTGATCGCGCTGTACAAGGCGCGCGCCGAGGGCGATGCGATGCGGC
>NZ_JBFUFP010000475.1:0-4046 GCF_056403375.1 Rhizobacter sp. P2_H2 | reverse complement strand
GACCTGGCCTGCGCGGTCGCTGCGCACCGGGGCGGGCGCGGGTGCCGCCACGCGGTAGGTCGGCGCGGGTGCCGGCACGGCCTGCACCGGTGCCGGCGCGGGTGTCGTGACGGGGGCGGCAGGCACGGGCGCGGCTGCCACCGGTTCGCCGTTCTGCGGTCCGCAGGCGCTGACGACCATCGCAGCGCACAGCGCGCTCAGGACCACGCCCGGGGTGTACCAGCTCTTCGTGTTCATGTTGCTTCCTTTCGCTGCCGGCACCGGCCGGTGGATGCGGTGGATCGTCGCGCCGTGGCGGGGGGAAGGCTGTCGCCGCGGGCCGCGTCGCGGCGCAGGAAGCCTGCGTTCCCGGCTGTAGGGCAACGCCGACGTGCACCGGGGCAGCGTGAGCAGATGCAACGACTGTAGGCACGCTCCTACGCTCGTTTGCAGCCTCGGCCGATGGCAGCGGCGCCGAGTGCACGCGACGATGCCTGTCATGCTCCCCACCCCGTGGGAGCGCTCGCCGAGGAGCAGTGACGATGGCAAGCGATGCAGATTGGCTGGAAGACGTGCGGCGCTGGGCCCTGGGTGACCCGCAGCCGCACCGGCCGGCAGCCGAGCCCTCCGATGTGCCGGCAGCGGCCTTGCCGGACGATCTGGGCTACGAAGCGGCCCACCCGGCCCTGCAGGCGCGCCACTGGCCTGACGCCTTGCCGTCGAAGCCATGAGCGCCGTTGCGTCGTCGCCCACGTCACCTGGCGGTGCGGCCGCTTTCTGGAATCGCAGGCCGGCCATTCCCCCGCACTGGCGTTCGGAGAACGCGCTGATGCTGGCGGGCCTGACCCTGTCGGCTGTCTTGCTGATCGCGTTCTGCGCGGTCGTCTCGGGCGTGGTGCGCAGTGCCGAAGCGATGCACCAGTCGTCAGTCCAGCCCGTGGATTCGACGGCGAACCGCCAGGCCACCGGCAGCGACGAACGCCCGGGCTAGAACAGCTCGACGTCCCCGATGATCGAGTCGTCCTCGAGCGCGCCGCTGGCCACCAGCGCCGCATGGCTGCGCACCTGGTTGCGGCCGTGGCCCTTCGCGTAGTACACCGCCTTGTCGGCCCGCTCGAACGCACCGCTCGGGGTGTCGCCGGGCTTCACCTCGGTGAAACCGATGCTGATCGTGATGCGCCCGACCTGCGGGAACGCATAGGCCTCGGTGTTCTGCCGCATCCGCTCCAGCGCCATGGCCGTGTCTTCCTCGCGGGCGCAGCGCATCAGCACGACGAACTCTTCGCCGCCGAACCGGTACAGGCGGTCGTGGAAGCGGAAGCTGCTGCGCATCAGCCGCGACAGCAGCAGCAGCACCTCGTCGCCGATCAGGTGGCCATAGCTGTCGTTGACCGACTTGAAGTGGTCGATGTCGATCACGCCCAGCCAGTAGTGCTGGTGCGATGACGGCGGCGCGCGGCGCGTGTCGGCATGCGACACCAGCACCGGCGTGTTGGTCGCCTTCAGGAAGCTCTCGTCGAAGGTCTTGCGGTTCAGCAGGCCGGTCAGCGTGTCGCGTTCGCTGTAGTCGAGCAGGCCTTCGAAGTTGCGGTAGATGCGCAGGATGCTGCAGACCAGCCGCTGCGACTCATCGCTCATCGCCGCCTCGGTCTCGACCTCGAGCACGCCGACCACCTCGCGGTCGGTGCTGACGGCGAAGACCGTGAGGTTCGGCGTGCCGGGCACCGCGAGCACCGTCTGCCCGTTCATCGCCTGCAGCCGCGCCGGGAAGGCGTCGAGCGCGGGCAGGCTGTCGACATCGGCCCACACCGGATCGGCACGCGCCACCGCGTCGTGCAGGCCCAGGTGGGCCCGTGTCAGCCAGCGCTCCTGCCCCTGGTCGCCGACGCTGCGGTAGATCGCCACCGACAGCGGGCGCAACAAGTCGCGCAGCGCGCCCACCAGCGTCACATCGAGAATGTCGCGGTCGCGAAACCCCGTCAGCTCGGCGAGATGGTCGACCAGCTCGGACATCGGGTGTTCTCGTGTGAGCGCATGGTGGCCGGATTACACCAAGGTGACGTCGGCCGTGTAGCGCCCGATCAAGGCCAGCAGGTCTTCTTCCGAATACGGCTTGCCCAGATAGTGGTCGACGCCCAGTTCGGCCGCGTAGTCGCGGTGCTTCTGCGCGATCCGCGAGGTGATCATGATCACCGGCAGGTCGCGCAGGCGCGCGTCGGCGCGGATGTTGCGCACCAGGTCGAAGCCGTCCATGCGCGGCATCTCGATGTCGCTCAGCACGACCTGCGGCAGGTCTTCGGCCAGGCGCTCCAGCGCGTCGATGCCGTCCTTGGCGAGCTGCACGCGGTAGCCTTCGCGCACCAGCAGGCGCTGCGTGACGCGGCGCACCGTCAGCGAATCGTCGACCACCAGCACCAGCGGTGCCAGGCGTTGCGGCGCCTCGGCCGCCGCGGCCTCGATGATCTGCGCCTGCGTCGGCGCGTGGCGTGCCGCCAGCGTCGCGGCACGGGCCGCATCGCCATACAGCGTGGCCAGCGCCACCGGGTTGTAGATCAGCGCGACCGCACCGGAGGCCAGCAGCGTCATGCCCGCGAGACCCGGCAGGCGCGACAGTTGCGGCCCGAGGTTCTTCACGACCACTTCCTGGTTGCCCAGCACTTCGTCGACGTGCAGCGCGATGCGTTGCTGCGCGCTGCGCACCACCACCACCGGGCGCATGCGGGTCACTTCCTGGCTGATGGCCGTCTGCTGCAGCAAGGCGCCCAGCCAGAAGAACAGCAGCGAACGGTCGCCGACCGTGAAGGTGCCGCTCGCGTAGGCGTGCTCCAGTTCGTCCACCTTGGCGCGGCGCACGATCTCGATCAGCGTCGCGGGAACCGCGACCACCGTGCTGCCGCAGCGCAGCATCACGACCTGCGTCACCGCGGTCGTCAACGGCAGCAGCAGCTTGAAGCTGGTGCCCTGGCCGACCGAGGTCGCGGTCTCGATGCGGCCGCCCATCGCGTTCACTTCGGAGCGGACCACGTCCATCCCGACCCCGCGGCCGGCCAGCTCGGTCACCTGGTCGGCGGTCGAGAAGCCCGGCGTGAAGATCAGGTTGGCCAGCTCGGCGTCGCTCTTCGATTCATCGGCCTCGATCAGGCCCATCGCGATGCCCTTGTCGCGGATGCGCATCAGGTTCAGGCCGGCGCCGTCGTCGCGGAATTCCACGCCGACTTCGTTGCCTTCCTGGTGCAGCGACACGACGATGCTGCCGGCTGCTTCCTTGCCGATGCCGGTGCGCACGTCGGGGCGCTCGATGCCGTGCGTCACGCAGTTGCGCAGCAGGTGCTCGAAGGCCGGCGTCATGCGGTCCAGCACGCCGCGGTCGATTTCGATCGAGCCGCCGACGATGTCCAGGCGCACCTGCTTGCCGGTTTCCTTCGCGGCCTGCCGCACCACGCGGTACAGGCGGTCGGAGGCGCTTTCGAACTCGACCATCCGGGTGCGGAGCAGGTCATCCTGCAGGTCGCGCGTCAGGCGGGCCTGTGCCGCCAGTTCGTCTTCGGTCGTTTCCAGCGTGCGGTGCAGCGTGCGCTGCACGGTGGCCACGTCGTTCACCGACTCGGCCATCATCCGCGTCAGTTCCTGGAAGCGCGTGAAACGGTCGAACTCCAGCGGATCGAACGACTGGGCCTGCGCCTTCGCCTGCTCCAGCCGCGAGCTCATCTGCGTCTCGGCCTGCAGCTCGATGTCGCGCAGCTGGCCGCGCAGACGCTCCAGGTTGTCCGTCAGGTCGGACAGCGAGCCGCGGATGTTGCCGACTTCGGCCTCGATCCGCGAGCGCGTGATGCTGACCTCACCGGCCTGGTTGACCAGCCGTTCGAGCAGCGGGCCGCGCACGCGCACCGCGGAGTGCGTCGGCGAAACGGCCTGTTCGACCGCCGCAGCCACCGCCGTCGGCGAGGCGGCGAAGCGCGACCAGTCGATGTCGCCGCCCGGCACCTGGGCCTGGGCGGCAGYGCGTGCCGGTGTCAGCACCGGAGCGGCAACCGGCGGGGTCGCCGGCTTGGCCACCGGGGCGACCG
>NZ_JBFUFP010000474.1:0-4049 GCF_056403375.1 Rhizobacter sp. P2_H2 | reverse complement strand
GCCAAGGCCGATCCCGCCTCGCAGATCGAGCGCGGCCGCTACCTCGTGAAGATCGGCGGCTGCAACGACTGCCACACCGTCAACTACGGCGAGACCGGTGGCAAGGTGCCGCAGGCGCAATGGTTGACCGGCAGCCCGCTCGGCTGGAGCGGCCCGTGGGGCACGACCTACGCGCCGAACCTGCGCAACTACTTCAGCCGCGTGACGGCGGACCAGTGGGTGAAGGTGGCGCACACGATCGAGACGCGCCCGCCGATGCCGTGGTTCGTGCTGCGCGATTTCAGCGAGCCCGACCTGCGTGCGATGCATGCCTTCATCGCCTCGCTCGGTGCGAAGGGCGGCGAGTCGCCGGCGTACCTGCCGCCTGGCCGCAAGGCGAGTGGCCCGGTCGTGGTGTTCCCGGAGCCGCCGCCGGGGGCCGTTCCCGGCAAGTGATCCGGGCAGGTGATGCGGGCGGGAGACAATGCGGGCCCTTCTCCGCTGTGTCTCTTGCACATACCCCCGCCCATGCCTGCCATCGCCACCACTGCCAATGTCGTGATCATCGGGGGCGGGCCGGCCGGCCTGATGGCGGCCGAGCGCCTGGCGGCCGGCGGCGTGCAGGTCGACCTGTACGACGCGATGCCCTCGGTCGGCCGCAAGTTCCTGCTGGCCGGCAAGGGCGGGCTGAACCTGACGCACAGCGAGCCGTTGCCGGCCTTCATCGGCCGCTACGGCGCGCAGCAGGCGCAGGTGGCGCGCTGGCTCGATGCGTTCGGGCCGCAGCAGCTGCGCGAGTGGGTGGGCGGGCTCGGCGTCGATACCTTCGTCGGCAGCTCGGGCCGCGTGTTTCCCACCGACATGAAGGCGGCACCGCTGCTGCGCGCGTGGCYGCAGCGCTTGCGCGCGGCCGGCGTGCGCTTCCACATGCGGCAGCGCTGGCTGGGCTGGGCCGACGATGGCGCGCTGCGCTTCGCATCGGCCGGTGGCGAGCACGCCGTGCGCGCCGATGCGGTGCTGCTGGCGCTGGGCGGMGCGAGCTGGTCGCGGCTCGGCTCCGACGGCGCCTGGGTGCCGTGGCTCGCGCAACGCGCGGTCGACGTGGCGCCGCTGCAGCCGTCGAACTGCGGCTTCGACGTGGCGACAGCGTGGAGCGAGCATTTCCGCAGCCGCTTCGCCGGCGAGCCGCTGAAGTCGGTGGCGATCGCGCTCGACGATGGCTGGCGGCAGCCCGGCGAGTTCGTCGTCACGCAGACCGGCGTCGAAGGCAGCCTGGTGTATGCCGCGTCGGCACGGCTGCGCGACGCCATCGCCGCGCGGGGCCAGGCGAGCTTCGCGCTCGACCTGCTGCCGGCGCGCACGCTGGAATGGGTGGAAGCCGAGCTCGCGCACCCGCGCGGGCCGCGTTCGCTGTCGACGCACCTGAAGACACGCCTCGGCCTGCACGGCGTGAAGGCAAGCCTGCTGCACGAGCTGGTGCCGAAGGCGGAGATGGCCGACGTGCAGCGCCTGGCCGCGCACATCAAGGGCCTGCGCATCGTGCTCGGCGCGGCGCGGCCGATCGACGAGGCGATCAGCAGCGCCGGTGGCGTGCGTGCCGCGGCTCTGGATGAATCGCTGATGCTGCGCGCACTGCCGGGCGTGTTCGTCGCCGGCGAGATGCTCGACTGGGAAGCGCCGACCGGCGGCTACCTGCTGACCGCGACGATGGCGAGCGCGCGCGTGGCGGCGCAGGGCGCGCTCGACTGGCTCGCGAGCGCGCGCCCGGCCTGAGCGAGGGGCTCAGCGCAGGTCCGGCGTGCCGGCTGCACCGGCCATGCGGGCCTGTGTCTCCCAGCGGCGCGCCGCGTCCAGCACCGAGGCGAAGGCCTCGCCGTCCTCCAGCAGCGCCTTCTTGGTCGCCGCATCCAGCGGGTTCTCGATGCCGGTCTCGTCGCGCGGCATGCGGTCCTCGCGCACCGCCTTCAGCAGCCGCCCGATCTCGCCGGCGGCATGCGCCGGCGTCTGCAACAGCACCAGGCGCTTGCTCTTGCCCGGGTTGCTCGGCACGTGGCACGAATCGCATTCGCCCTGGCGCAAGCGCAGCGCGAGCCGCTTGTACGAGCCCTCGAGCTGGCCCAGGTAGGGGTTGTCGGCGCGGTACAGGCCGTCGAAGAGCGTGGCCTTCGGCTGCGTCCGGCCCTGCGCATCCATCCACATCCACTGGCCGCTGAAGTCCGTCGGTGCCGGCATCCTCTTCACCACGGTGACCGGCGGCTGCGTGCCGTGCACCGTGAACTGCGCCGCCTTCACGCGCCCGCGCATCGGCTCCCACCACAGCAGCACCTCGTTGGCGCCCTGGTACATCGCCCACTTCTCGGCGTCGTGCCAGAACGGGTACGGAAACTGCCCCGGCGCGAGCCGGTTGCGGAAGGCGGTCGCGAAGCGCAGCTGGAACAGCCCTTCGGAGGCGACATAGCGCACGCTGTGCTGCCCGTCGAACATGAACAGCGGCATGTAGAGCCCGGTCAGCACGTCGGGCGCGAACTGCGTCAACGAGCTGGCCTGCAGCGACAGCGCCGGATCGCGCTGGCGGCCCCACAGCACGATCCCGTCCAGCGAATCGCGCAATGCCGCATCGCCGAACAGCCCGCGCCGGCACTGCTCGAAGGCCGGCTGGTCGCCGGTGCCGGCCACCGGGCAATGGCGCGTGAAGGCGCCGGCGATCTCGGCGGCCGCGGCGCGCGCCTGGGCCCACTGTTGCGTGCTCGGCTCGCTGCCGGCGGCCCAGGCCGGCAGGCCGGCGAACCAGAGCGCGAGCCAGGCCGGCCCGCGTGTCCAGGATGCAGCCATGAGGGATCCTCCTTCGGGGTTCAGCCGACGATGCGGCCGTAGCGGTCGATCACCACCATTTCCACGTACTGCGAGCCATGCGGGTTGTCGGGCGCATAGGCGAGGCGGTAGCCGCCCAGGTCGGTGCGCAGCGACGACAGGGCGTCGCGCATCCGGCCGCGTGTCGCGCCGCCGGCCTTGACGGCAGCGCGCGCCGCCTCGACCGCGACGCGCCCGGCGATGTAGCCCTCCAGCGTCGTGACGCCCAGCGCAGCACCGCTGCCCAGCGCGGCCAGGTCGCTCTTGCACTGGCCGACCACGCCGACGCCCAGCGCCGACGGCCGCGGCACCACCAGGCTCATCACCACGCTGCGCCGCGTCGCGACCACGCCGTCGATCAGGTCCTGGCCGGCGAACGACGATGAGAAATGCATGCCCGGGTACGCGCCGTTGTGCATGTGCTCGATGATCGACAGCACCGGCGCGGCATTGGTGGTGAACATCACGCAATCGAGCCGCTGCGCCAGCAGCTGCTGCGCCACCGGCATCAGCGAGCCGGCGTTGCGGTCGATCGGCACGACGGCAACCGGCTGCACGCCGAGCCGGCCCAGCGCGTCCTCCATCGCCAGCAGGTTGGCCTTCGAGGTGTCCTTCAGGTGCACGTAGCCGATGCGCTTGAAGCCGAACTCCTTCGCGTAGCCGACCATGCGCCGGTACTCCACGTCGTAGCCGGCGCGCACGTGCACCGCGCCGGACGATGCCGCGCTGCGGATGCCCATGTTGCCGCTGGCCGTGCCGATCAGCGCGATCTGGTTCTTCTCGACCTGCGGCATGCAGGCCTCGGCCGCCGCGCCGCTGGTCAGGCCGACCAGCGCTGCGGCGCCGTCGCCGATCAGCTTCTGCACGTTGGCGATGCAGCGGTCCTTGGTGCCGCCGTCGTCGAGCACCTGCAGCTCGAAGCGCGGGCCCTTGGGGTCGGCCCGGTTGGCGGCGGCGAATGCGGCGAGGATGCCGTCGCGCACGTCGGCGCCGTAGCGCGCCTGGGCGCCGGTGAGCGATGCGCTCTGGCCCAGCGTGACGACGGTGTTGGAGGCGAATGCAAGGCGCGGGAAGCCCGCGCAGGCGGCAGCGCCGCCCAGCAAGAGGTCACGGCGTTTCATGCGGTGCCCCTTCAGCCGACGAGACGGCCGYAGCGGTCGATCGCGATCAGGTCGACATAGCGCGAGCCGTGCGTGGTGCCGGCGAACTCGACCTTGTAG
>NZ_JBFUFP010000473.1:0-4050 GCF_056403375.1 Rhizobacter sp. P2_H2 | reverse complement strand
GCTCGGCGGCCAGCGCAGCGAGCTGGTCGCGCTCGGGCAGCGCATCGGCGGCCTGCTGCTGCCGCCGAAGGCGCGCAGCTTCTTCACGAACTCGCTGGCCAAGCTGGCACCGAACGAAGGGCTGCGGCTGCGCATCAAGTGCATCGCGACCGAGCTCGACGTCGTGCCCTGGGAGTTTGCCCATGTCGAGCGCGACCTCGACGGCGGCGGCGCGGCGCTCGGCCTGCGCGGCTTCCTGGTCGGCGACAGCCGGATCTCGGTGGTGCGCTACGAGGTGTGCTCGCAGCTGGCGGCCGCGGTGCAGGGCCGGCGCACCGGCTGCCGGCTGCTGGCCGTGCCGTGCGAGCCCGAGGACCGCCGCACGCCGGGCCAGCCGCTGCAGATCGACCAGGACCTGGACAACCTGCGCCAGGCGGTGGCCGCGGTCGGCGGCCTGGAGATGGCCGTGTGCCGGCCGGCCACGCGCGAGGCGCTGCAGCGGATGCTGCTCGACGGCACCGAGATCTTCCACTTCAGCGGCCACGGCGAGTTCAGGACGCCGGCCGACGGCGGCGCGCCGTCGGCCCACCTGGTGCTGCAGCGCGACGACGGCGCGAGCGACCCGTGGGAGGTCGATGCGCTGGCGCGCTCGCTGGCCTCCAAGGGCATCCGGCTCGCGGTGCTCGCGGCCTGCCAGTCGGCGCGCACCGACGGCCGCAACAAGTGGGCCGGTGTCGCGCCGTCGCTGGTGCGGGCCGGCATCCCGGCGGTGGTCGGCATGCAGTACTCGGTCTACGACGCGAGCGCGGTCGCGTTCTCGAAGATGCTGTACCTGGCGCTGTCGCGCGTCGACACCATCGACGAGGCGATGGCCGAGGCGCGCGGCGCCATCCTGAACCTGAACCTGCCGACCGGCCGCGATTTCGCGACACCGGTGCTCTACATGCGCATCGCCGAAGGGCACGAGCTGGGGCTGCGGGCCGCGCTCGCGCTGCCTGCTGCCACGCCGCCTGCTGCGCCATCCGGTGCTGTGCGCACCGGCTCCAGCAGCGAAGTCGCCACCGTGCTGTCGGAGATCGCCGAGCTGTACGACCACAAGGTGGTGCACGATGCGCTGCACTCCACGCGCGGCGACCTCACGCTGATCCAGCTGCGGCGCGACGAGTTTCCCGCCGGCAGTTCGCTCGCGCAGTTCTCGGYGCACTGCCGCGACATGAAGAAGCGCCTGCTCGACGTGCGCCGCGTGGCGCAGCAGGAGCGCTGCGACGCGCAGCTGATGCAGCCGCTGATCGACGAGTTCGCCGCCGCCGTCGGCACGCTGGAGGAGGCGCTCGCCCAGCGCTCGGTCGAGCGGCTGGACGACGCACTCGCCGCGCTCGACACGCTGCTGACGGTGCAGCCGGCACTGGTCGACACGACGATGGCCACGCTCGCCAAGCACCTCGACCTGGAGCTGCTGCTGGCCTTCCTGGGCGGCATGGGGGCCGATTTCGACGCGCGTGCGGTCGAGGAGATCCGCGCGCTGGGGGCCAGGCTGCGCAAGGGCGCCACGGTGCACACGCTGTGCCAGGGCCTGGACAACCGGCTCGCGGTGATCCGCAAGGCCGCCGAGGCGCAGCGCTTCCACGAGATCCGCCGCCAGTGGCGGGTGCTGTCGGACTCGATCACGCGCATGCTGCCCGACTGGACCTCGGCCGGCTGCGCCGACCTGGGCCGCCATGCCGAGCTGCTGGGCAGCGGCGTCGCGGCCAACGACGCGCTGTCGACCTGCACGGCCTTCGGCGAGTTCTGCGATGACTTCGACTACGGCTTCTACACCATCGATTCCGACCTGAAGCAGCTGTGCGGCGACATGAAGGACCGGGTGTCCGGCGGGCACCGCGCCTGAGCGGGCGGGGAATGGCGATGAACCAGCCGGACCGACTGCCGTTCCAGACGATCGCCGACTTCCAGGAGGTGCATGAGGCCTTGATGCTGCGGCTGGACCAGGTGGCGGTGGAAGCCGAAGCGCTGGCCGAGGGGGGCGCCGGCGCGGCCGACCCGGAGCGGCAGCAGCTGATCGGCATGTTCCCCGACGTCGCCGGGTTCCTGCAACGCGGCGCGGCCGGTGGCGCCTACCTGGACGAGACGAAGGAGCGCCGTGCCTGCCAGGCGATGCTCGACTACTGGGCCGGCCGCTGCTACAGCCACGGCCTGGACGTGGCGCGCCCGCTGCTCGCACCGCACGATGCGGCGCTGCTGCCGCAGCTGTCGGACGATGCCTGCCCCTACCTCGGGCTGGCGGCGTTCGGCGAATCGGATGCCAGGCACTTCTTCGGCCGCGACGACCCGATCGCCGCGCTGGTGGAGCGGCTGAAGCGGCAGCGGCTGCTGCTCGTCACCGGCGCGTCAGGCAGCGGCAAGTCGTCCCTGGTGCTGGCCGGGCTGCTGCCGGCCCTGCGCGGCGGCGCGGTGGACGGCAGCGCGGCGTGGGTCTACCCGCCGCCGCTCACGCCGGGCGTGGCCCCGCTGCGGCAGCTGGCCGGCGCGCTGCTGGCCGCGGCCGGAACGCTCGAACCCGATGACGCGTCGCTCGGCTCGCATGCCGAGCAGATGCTGCACCACCCGGCCCATGCGGTGGCGATGCTGGCGCGGCTCGCGCAGCCGGTGCTGCTGGTCGTCGACCAGTTCGAGGAGGCGCTGACGCTGCGCACCGAGCAGACCTCGGCGGCGCACCTCGCCTTCGTCGCTGCGCTGTGCGCGCTCGTCGATGCACCGGGCGCGGCGCACCGCGTCGTCGCGACGATGCGCAAGGATGTCGAGCCGCAGCTCGCCCGCGAATACCCCGACCTGAACCGCCGCTACGGCGAGGCCGAGTTCTCGGTGTACTCGATGGAGGCGACGCGGCTGCGCGAGGCGATCGAGCGGCCGGCGCAGCAGGTGGGTTTGAAGTTCCAGGCCGGCCTGGTCGATGACCTGATCAAGAGCGTGGTCGGCGAGGACGCCAGCCTGCCGCTGCTGCAGTTCAGCCTGACCTCGCTGTGGGCGCGGCGCAAGGGCAACCTGATCACGCGCGACGCCTACCGCGAGGTGGGCAGCCCGCGCCAGGCGATGGCCGAGGCCGCCCAGCGGGTGTACGAGAACGAGCTGTCGCGCGAGCAGCAGCTGGCTGCGCAGAAGGTGTTCCTTGCGCTGTCGCGCCCGGGCGAGGCCGCCACCGTGTTCCGCAGCCGGGCCACGCGGCGCGTGCTGCACGGCGTGGCCGATGCGCCGAACGTCGATGCGGTGCTCGACAAGTTCGTGCGCGAGCGGCTGGTGCGGATCACGCCCGCGCCGTCGGGCGATCCGCTGGACGACGTGGCCGAGGTGGCGCACGAGTCGCTGCTGCGCAACTGGGACCTGCTCGACCACCTGTTCGCCGAGCAGCGCGTGCAGCGGGAGCGCCGCGCCTTCCTGCGCAAGCAGGCCGAGAAATGGCGCGAGGGCGATTTCGACAAGGCCTTCCTGCTCGGCGGGCTCGCGCTCGAGCAGGCGAACGCGGAGTTCGACCGCGACGCGATCACGGCGCTGGAGCGCGAGTTCCTCGATGCGAGCGATGCGGCCGAGCTGGCGCTGCAGTACGCGCGCGCCGACGAGGAGGCGAAGCGCATCGCCGTCGAGCGCGAGCGCGCCGACCTGGCCGAGGCGCGCATGCTCATCGAGAAGCAGGCGACGGCCCACCAGCTGCATGCCAACCGGCGCATCGCGAAGCGGCTGCGCTGGGCCACCGTGGCGGGGTTCTCGGCGCTCGGGCTGTTCGTCGCGGCGCTGCTGGGGTGGCTGGCGACGTCGGCCGCCCAGCGCGACGCGGAGCGCGAGAAGGACAGGGCGAACAAGGCCGCCATTGCGCTGCTCGACAAGGCGAATGCGGATGCCCAGGCGGCCTACCGCAATGCGGCCGCCACCCAGCTGGAGGCACAGCGGGTCAGCGAAGACGCGGTCCAGGCCAGCGAGGCCGCGATGCGGGTCGGCAACCAGGCGCGGCAGCAGGCGGCCTCCGCGCAGCGGCAGACCGCGCTGGCACGGGCGGCGATGGCCACGGCGCAGCAGCAG
>NZ_JBFUFP010000472.1:0-4052 GCF_056403375.1 Rhizobacter sp. P2_H2 | reverse complement strand
GCCCTACCTGAACGTCGAGTACGGCCCCCTGTTCGCCCGCGTCGACAGCTTCGGCATCCAGGTCCTTCCGCTCGGCTACGGCCACGTCGAGCTCGTCAGCCAGTACCGCAGCGATGGCTACGATTCGACGCTGCTGAGCCGGCGCCACGACTCCGTGCCACTGGGCCTGGGCACGCTGCAGATCACGCCCATCGGCGCGTTCGGGCTGCAGGTGCTGCATGACCTGGGCAAGTCCGGCGGCAACCTCGTACAGGCACGCTACCTGGCCGAGCTGCCGCTGGGGCGGGTCACCGTCTACCCGGAGCTGGGCGTCGAATACCAGTCGCGGGCCTACGCCGGCTACTATCGCGGCACCACCGACGCCGATGCAGCCGTGCTCGGCAGCGCCTACCAACCCGGATCCGCCTTGAACCCTTCCATCGGCGCCATGATCGAGACGCGGCTCGTGGACCGCTGGTACCTCAACGCCTACGTCCGGCGGACCTTTGCCGACCGTTCCATCTCGCGCAGCCCGCTGGTCGCCAGGGGCCCGGTGAGTTCGCTGCTGATGGCCGTGAGCTACCGCTTCTGAGGCCGGGACCGACATGCACCTGAGACCGCTGCGGGCGCCGAGCCTGCGTTGCTGGCTGGCGGTGTCGATCATCGCCCTGGCGACCGGCTGCTCATCGGTCCAGCCCTGGCAGAACGCCCCGGCCCGGCCGGGGCAGCCGGCCCCCGAGGCCCCGCAGCGCTCCATCGTTGCGGCGCTCACGCTGTCGGGCGGCGGGGCCCGTGCCGCCGCCTTCGGCCTCGGCGTGCTTCGCGAGTTGAAGGACACGCGCTTCGACTGGGACGGCCACCCGACCACGCTGTTCGACGAGATCAGCCTGGTCAGCGGGGTGTCGGGCGGCAGCATCCTGGCCGCGCATTTCGCGGCCTTCGGCGACGAGACGCTGACGCGCTTCGAGCCCGAGTTCCTGCTCGATCATGTCGAGGCCGACCTGATCACGACGGCACTCACGCCCCGGGGGCTGTATCGCCTCGGTTCCCCGTGGTTCGGCCGCAGCCACCTGCTGGCCGAGCGGCTCGACCGGCTGTACGGCGGCCGCACCTTTGGCGACCTGGCGAAGCGCAAGCGCGCCCCCGACCTGCTGGTGACCGCGACCGACCTGACCACTGGCGCGCCGTTCGAGTTCTCACCCAAGCAGTTCGAGCTGATCTGCTCGGACCTCTCCAGCGTGCCCTTGTCGTTTGCGGTCGCGTCGTCGTCGGCGGTACCGATCCTGCTGACGCCGATGACGCTGCGCAACTACGCCGGCCAGTGCCCGGCGCCCCCTCTGGCGGCCCCGCCGACCGGCAGCGGCGACAGCTTTCGTGCCCGGGTGCTGCAAGCCACGGCGCGCAGCTACCTCGATGCCCACGAACGCCCTTTCCTGCACCTCGTCGACGGTGGGGTGTCCGACAACCTGGGCGTGCGGTCCTTGATCGACCAGGTGGTGGCCGGCGGTTCGTTCCAGGCGACCTTCCGCGGTGCTGCGCCCGGGTCGATCCGTCAATTGCTGCTGATCGCCGTGAACTCGGAGCGCGACCTGGCCGAACGCATCGACCGCAGCGACCGGGTGCCGAGCACCGGCCAGGTGATGGATGCGCTGCTGTTCGGTGCCGGCGCCCGCGAGACGCAGGTGACGCTGGCGATGCTCGATGAAGACGTGCAGCGCTGGAGTCGCGAGCTTCACGCCCAGCGCGGCGTCCAGGGCAGCCCGTTCGCGGCCGATGCGCAGATCAACGTGATCAGCATCAGCCTGCGTGACATCGACGACCCGGCGTTGCGACGCAGCGTGCTGCAAGTACCGACGGCCTTCACGATCGCGCCGCAGGACGTGGAGCGGCTGCAGGAGGCGGGGCGGGCCGCATTGCGCGGCTCGGCGGAGTTCCAGCGCCTGCGCCGCAGCCTGGGGGCAGCGTCAGCTTCCGAGGACATGCCTTCAGCGCCGTAGCGCCGAAAGACAGTTGAGGACCACGTCCGTCAGCCGCGAACCACTCCCACTGGATGATCAATCGGCATGGTGCCTCCCTCTGTACAGACGAGATAAAGGCCGTGCCTCACTACGAATACCGTCACACGTACCGTTGCTGACTGACCGCCTTGCAGCGGTTGCGGCCGGTCAGCGGGAGACTTCGAATGTCCGCTCACCGCGGCACTGCTGACACTGAGAGGCGCCCTCGGCAACGCTGGATGGAMAGCGGTTCGTCTGCGCCTCGACCTGGCGCGGCGGGACGTCCGCTCTGCGCGCCCGGGAACTCACACAGTCGACCCGTTGCTGTCGGGCACCATCTACAGCAGCGGCCCGTCGCTGACGGCAAGTACCGGCTCATTACTGCCTGTTGCGGCTGGGCCGGACAGCGGACGGTGAAGCGGCACTACCGACCCCTAAGGGGTGCGCGTCCACCCGCTCGAGCGGACATCCGGGGTGTGTCGGCATTCAGCTGCGCCAGGGGTGATGCCAATACAGGCAGCTGAGTTGGTGCGTGTTCTGCGCCCGTGCGGCGGTTCATGTTCGGCCCGAGTGCGTGCAAAGGGCTTGCGCGGCCAGGTGGCGGGCGAGCAGATCGATTCGGAAACTGTGGTCGGCATCGCTGACCTTGCGGTCGTCATGGAAGCTGTGATTGATCAGACCAGGCCCTCAGGTCCGCTTCAGTTGGCCGTGATCWTGCGTTCCCGCACGACGGTGCTCCACTTCGCGTCTTCTTTCTTCATGAAGGCCGTCAACTCGGCGCGCGTCGTGGGCTGCGGGGTCAGCCCGTGCTTATCCAGCGCGTCTTTCACGCTCGGGTCGTTGAGCACCTTCACGATCTCGACGTTCCAGCGATCCAGAATCGGCGTGGGCGTCTTGCCCGGTGCCACGAAGGCATACCAGTTCAGTGCCTCGAAGCCGGGGTAGCCGGACTCCGCGACCGTCGGGATGTTGGGCATGTAGGCCGGACGCGTCGGACCCGTGGTGGCCAGCGGGACGAGATTTCCGGCCTCCACGTGCGGCAGCGCAGTGGGCGGCGCCGAGAAATAGGATGCGATGCGTCCGCCCAGCAGGTCCTGCAGGGCCGGCGCGCCGCCCTTGTAGGGCACGTGGGTCATCTCGATTCCGGCGCGCTGGCTGAAGAGTTCGCCCGCCAGGTGAGATGCCGATCCCGCGCCGGTGGAGGCGTAGTCCAAGCCACCCGGCTTCTTCTTCGCCAAGGTCACGAACTCGGCCAGCGTCTTCACGCCCACGCCTTTGTGGACCACCAGCACGTTGGGGAAGTTGACGCCACCCGACACCGGCGCCAGATCCTTGAACGGGTCGTAGCTGACCTTCATCACGTGCGGAGCGATGGTCAGCGGGCCGACCGAGCCGAACAGCAGCATCGTGCCGTCGGCCGGACCGTTGGCCACCTGCTGGTGCGCGATGTTGCCGCCGGCGCCGGCCCTGTTGTCGACGACAACGGTTTGGCCGATGTTCTCGCCCAGCTTCTTGGCGATCAGGCGGGCCGCTGCATCGGCCGCGCCGCCGGCGGCAAAACCCACGACCAGCGTGACCGGCTTCTTGGGTGGGAAGTCCTGTGCATGGCTGGGGCCGCTCAGCAACAGCGCAGCGAAAGCTTGCGCCGTGGCGTGCAGCAGGTGGGATTTGTTCATCGCGGATCTCCGGAAAGGGTGTTGTGAGTGGTCTTCAGTCGGCCGCCAGACCGATCGAGTTGGGCTGGCGCTTTTCGATCGCATGCCGCAACAGGGCCGCGCTGCGGAAAATGCCGTGCCCGAACTTGCCGTAGGGCAGCGTGGCGAACAAGGCCATCACCGCGCCAAGGTGCAGGCACAGCAGCACGGCCAGGGCGGGCGTGCCGCGGCCCAGCCAGAGTGCCAGTCCGCTGGCGCTGGTGAGGAACAACAAGGCAATGAATCCCAGGTCCATCGGTCTTTGTACGGCGTCGCCATGCAAGGGATGGCGCCGGCGGTTCAGGTGCCACAGCCCTGCCGTGCCGATCATCAGGCTCACACCGCCGACCACGCCGAGCAGCTTGGGCAGGCTGGGCAGTTC
>NZ_JBFUFP010000471.1:0-4056 GCF_056403375.1 Rhizobacter sp. P2_H2 | reverse complement strand
GCCTCGAGACCGGCGGCGAGCTGGTCAGCCGCGACACCACCTCGACGGTGCAGCAGCAGCTGTGGCTCGATTGGCAACGCTGCGCCGGCCTCGCCCCCGAAGACCGGCTGTCGCGCCTCGCCGCCTGGGTGCTGTCGGCCGAACGCGCCGGTGCCGACTACGGCCTGCGCCTGCCCGGCCTGCAGATCGAGCCGGCGCAGGGCGAGCTGCAGCGCCGGCGCTGCCTGGAGGCGATGGCGCTGTGGCAATGAGTTCACGACCATGAATGCCMTGCTGCCCCGCTGGCCCGGCTGGCGCCACCTGCCGCGCGACACCCGCGACACGCTGTTCCTGCTGCTCGTGATCGCGTGGACCGTGCTGCCGCACCTGCTGCACCTGCCGCCGTGGTGCGCCGTGCTGACCGCCGGCGTGCTGCTGTGGCGCGGCCGCGTCGCGCTGACCGGCGCGGCGCTGCCCGGCCGCTGGGCGCGCGCCGGGCTGCTGGCGCTCGCGGTCGGGCTGACGCTGTTCTCGTTCCGCACGCTGCTCGGCAAGGAGCCGGGCATCACGCTCGCGGTGGTGCTGATGGCGATGAAGACGCTGGAGCTGCGCGCCCGGCGCGATGCCTTCGTCGTGTTCTTCCTCGGCTTCTTCCTGGTGCTGACGCACTTCCTGTACTCGCAGTCGCTGCCGGTCGCGGCCGCGATGCTGCTGTCGGTGTGGGGCCTGCTCACCGCGCTGGTGCTCGCGCACATGCCGGTCGGCCAGCCGCAGCTGCGCAAGGCGGCGCGGCTCGCGCTGCGCAGCGCGGCGCTGGGCGCGCCGGTGATGGTGCTGCTGTTCGTGATGTTCCCGCGCCTGGGGCCGCTGTGGGGCGTGCCGCAGGACGGCCTGTCGAAGACCGGCCTGTCCAACAGCATGCGCATGGGCTCGGTCGCCGAGGTCGCGCAGGACGACAGCGTCGCGATGCGCATCCGCTTCCTCGGGCCGGTGCCGCCGCCCGAATCGATGTACTTCCGCGGCCCGGTGCTCGCGCGCTACGACGGCGAGGAATGGCGACCGTTGGTGCGCTCCGAGTTCGCGCCGCCGCTGCGCGGCGCGTTGCGCACCGACGGGCCGGCATACCGCTACGAGGTCACGCTCGAACCGCTGCGGCTGCCGCTGCTGCCGCTGCTGGAGGCGACCACCGAGGTCGAGCCGATCGAGAACCTGCCGGTGTCGCGCCGCGATGATCTGTCGTGGCGCACGCAGCGGGCGGTCACCGAGCGGCTGCGCTTCACGGCCGTCGCCCACACGCGCTTCCAGCACGGCCCGCTGAAACGCGGCGACGAGCTGCGCGAGTTCGTGCAGCTGCCGACCGGCTACAACCTGCGCACGATCGCCTGGACCCATCAGTTCATGAACCGGCCCGATCTCGCGCGCGCCGATTCGGGCACGCTGGCCCGCGCGGTGCTGCAGCACATCGCCGGCGACGGCTTCAGCTACACGCTCGCGCCGGGCGTGTACGGCGAGACCAACCCGCGGGCCACGGTCGACGAGTTCTGGCTCGACCGCAAGCTGGGCTTCTGCGAGCACTTCGCTGCCGCCTTCGTCGTCGTGATGCGGGCGATGGACGTGCCGGCGCGGGTCGTCACCGGCTACCAGGGCACCGACCCGGCGCCGGTGGACGGCTACTACATCGTGCGCCAGAGCTCGGCACATGCCTGGGCCGAGTACTGGCAGGAGGGCATCGGCTGGGTGCGCGCCGACCCGACGGCCGCGGTGGCGCCCGACCGCGTCGCGCGCAGCACGCGGCTCGCGCCGCAACCGGGGCTGGTGGCGGGTGCGCTCGGCTCGATGAGCCCGCAGTTGCTGGCGCAGTTGCGCGGCGCGTGGGAATCCGTCAACAACCGCTGGAACCAGTGGGTGCTGAACTACTCGCGCGGCCAGCAGCTTGACCTGCTGAAGAACCTGGGCTTCAGCTCGCCGAGCTGGGAAGACCTGGCGCTGCTGCTGATCGGCGCGCTGAGCACGCTGGCGCTGCTGGGCGCCGGCTGGGCATGGTGGGACCGGCATCGGCAGGATCCGTGGCAGCGGCAGGCGCGGCAGCTGCGCGCCGCGCTGCAGCGGGTGGGGCTGGTGGCGCTGCCGCATGACACGCCGCGCGGGCTGGCGGCAGCGGTCGAGGCGCGCTTCGGGCCGCGGGGCGCGCCACTGGCCACGCTGTTGCGCACGCTCGATGCGCAGCGCTACGGGCGCGGCGCGATCGCACGGCCTTCGGCACCCTGGTTGCGTGCAGTGCGTGCCGAGCTGAGGATGCTTACCAGAACTTGAGCACGAGGCGCTCACGCCCAAGCGCCCGACGCGCCGAATTGCGTCAAGTGTCAGGAAGAAGTCGTCTGAAGTAGTTCGACGAGGTCAAGTACTGAACGGCTTTCTCCATTTCACCTCTGGTCACGGTTGGCACAACGATCATTCCCGGGTCGGCCATACATGCTTCGCCCCCCTCGCGAATGAAGTCCAGCCCCACCGCAATGCGCGATGGAGTGAAGAAACAAACGCTGTAAGTAGCACCGGCCTCAAAGCGGACCTTGACGTAGTCGAGCAGGCCACGCTGTTCAGCCTCATATTCCGCG
This sequence comes from Rhizobacter sp. P2_H2, assembly GCF_056403375.1. Classification (NCBI taxonomy): domain Bacteria; kingdom Pseudomonadati; phylum Pseudomonadota; class Betaproteobacteria; order Burkholderiales; family Sphaerotilaceae; genus Rhizobacter; species Rhizobacter sp. P2_H2. The sequence continues at coordinate 1,462 of NZ_JBFUFP010000471.1, read as the reverse complement.
CGCGCATCGAATTCTGCAGGAAGTACGAACTGGTAGGTTCGAGTCATGGTCATGCCTTCATTTCATGATCGCCTTGGAGCAACCTACGCCACTGCACCGCTCGTCATACAGCTTCGCGCCTACACGCAGACAACGGGAACTGCGACTCAAACAACTCCGCAGGTGAGCACGGCATCTGCATCGAGACCGAACCGGGAGGGATTCCAGCAGCAACGATGACTTCTTCGCCGTTCACTCCGCGGAGCAGAAGCCCGCATTCGACCACGACATCCTCGTCTTCGTAGATCACCTTCTCAACCGCAATGATCTCGAGCGCCTCGAATGAACTCTCATTCCCGCTGCAAGACGTCATGGCTGCGCCTTCCACTGGACCATGGGTCAGGCGAATGTTGAGACTGCCGACTTCTTGCCAATCAACAACCTGCGTGCACGCAGAGGAAAACTCGAGCACGGCTCCGGTGTTAAAGATGAACGCTGACTCCCACGCCGCCCGCAGCGTGTGCCCCTCGGGTAAAACGTACGTGACCAGTCGCAGGCCTTTGAACAGATCTCCAAGAGACTTGCCATCCATTGCTTTGCATTGATAGCCGAAGAACCTCTTCCCGTTTGACATCAATTTAGGGTAATGAAGGGTTTCATGAGGTCTGCTCCCGTTTGCTGGTATGTCAATACTCTGGCCACCGCCACTGTTCTTCGGTGGTCCGAAGATTCCATTTGCACCGACCAAGCTTCCTGGCGGCCCAGCCTTGCAGATGCCGATGAGATTTGGCCGTCAATGCTTGATCGCCCCTTTCAAGGCAGCAACCCACTCAGCCTCGAAGAGGCGTTGCCACCGGTCTAGCAGCTCATAGAACTGGCCGGCATCCATCCAGATTTGAGCTAGCGTGCTCGCAATATTTTCTTGTGGACTGGCATTCTTGAAGGCAATCAAGCGAACCTTGTCGCCTTGATCGAACTGGAGAACATGCCCTCCATCATCGAAGGCTGCATCTCCATCAGGAGCCCATACGATTTCATTGGATGCCAATACGTCTCGCAGGACGTCTGCCGACATGCCAAAGAAGTTGTCGTCCTGACGATCTTCGTCATACATCGCCGCTTGTACAGCAGTAGCGAGCTCGGCTGCATTCGGCTCTGAACCGAAGACGGCGCGGTGCCCTCCGCGCCTGGCAATTCGACGCCTCACGGCATCGAATGAGCTGGCAAGCAATGTGGCTTCCGGCGAACGAACACCATAGCTCTTACCATCGACGTGGATGATAAAAAAGCCTAGCGCACGGCTACTGAGACGCTCATATGGCTGAGTAATGCTCGATTCGATGGCGAGTACCGATGGATCTCCGACGATCATAGTGATTAACCTTTGAAATCAAGCAGCCTTCTAATTTCAACTGGAATATTCTTCGGCTGAATGGGGTCAACCCCACCAGTCGATCCATTCCAATGCGTCTCGCCATTGCTA
>NZ_JBFUFP010000470.1:0-4076 GCF_056403375.1 Rhizobacter sp. P2_H2 | reverse complement strand
GATTTCGCCCTTCCTCGTGCCGCTGAAGTTCACGCTGATGTCGGCCTTCCTGCTGGCTCTGCCGGTGGTGCTGTACCAGGTGTGGGCCTTCGTCGCGCCGGGGCTGTACACGCACGAGAAGAATCTGGTGCTGCAGCTGGTGATCTCGAGCACGCTGCTGTTCTTCATCGGTGTCGCGTTCTGCTACTTCTTCGTGTTCGGCAAGGTGTTCGCGTTCATCCAGAGCTTCGCGCCGAAGAGCATCGCGGCCACGCCGGACATCCAGGAGTACCTGAGCTTCGTGCTGACGATGTTCGTCGCGTTCGGCGCCGCCTTCGAGGTGCCGATCGTCGTGGTGGTGCTGGCCCGCATGGGCATCGTCACGCTCGAGAAGCTGAAGGCGTTCCGCGCCTACTTCATCGTGCTGGCCTTCATCGTCGCCGCCGTCGTGACGCCGCCCGACATCGTCTCGCAGCTCGCGCTCGCGATCCCGATGTGCATCCTGTACGAGGTCGGCATCTGGGCTTCGGTGATTTTCATCAAGCACACGCAGGCGCCGGAAGACACCACGCAGAAGGTCTGACYTCGCGAGGTCAGGCCGCCGCGGGGATCACTCCTCGCGCGGCGCCGCCTTGCCGCGCGGCCGCTGCGCCACCAGCACGCTGATCTGCAGCGCCTTGTCGCCGCGTTGCACGCCGATCAGCGCCTTCTCCTTCGGCTTCAACCCCGCCACGGCGGCCAGCAGCTGCACCGTGTTGCCCACCGGCGTCTCGGCCACCTTCACGACCACGTCGCCCGGGCGCAGGCCGCCGCTCGCGGCCGKCCCGTTCTGCAGCACGCCGGTGATCAGCACGCCTTCCTTGATCGGMAGGTTGAAGGTCTCGGCGATCTCCGGCGTCAGGTCGCGCGGCTCGACGCCGATCCAGCCGCGCGTGACCTGGCCGTCGCGGATCAGGCCTTCCATCACCTGGCGCGCGGTGGTCTCGGGGATCGCGAAGCCGATGCCCAGGCTGCCGCCGCTGCGCGAGTAGATCGCGGTGTTGATGCCCAGCAGGTTGCCGTTGGTGTCGACGAGCGCGCCACCCGARTTGCCGGGGTTGATCGCCGCATCGGTCTGGATGAAGTTYTCRAAGGTGTTGATGCCCAGCTGGTTGCGGCCGAGCGCGCTGACGATGCCCGAGGTGACCGTCTGGCCGACGCCGAATGGGTTGCCGATCGCCAGCACCACGTCGCCCACCTGCAGCGTCTCGGCGCTGCCGAACGCGATCACCGGCAGCTTGTCGAGCGTGATCTTCAGCACCGCGACATCGGTGTCGGGATCGCTGCCGACCACCTTGGCCTTCGCGCGGCGCGCATCGACCAGCTGCACCTCGATGTCGTCGGCCCCTTCGACCACATGGTTGTTGGTCAGCAGGTAGCCCTCGGGCGAGACGATCACGCCGGAGCCGAGGCCCACCTGCGGCTGCTCGCGCTGCTGCGCGCCCTGTTCACCGAAGAAGAACTTGAACCACGGATCCTCGGCGTGCGGGCTGCGCGCCGGCGCCTTGCTGGCGGTGATGCTGACGACCGCGGGCGAGGCGCGCTTCGCGGCGCCGCTGTAGCTCGGCGCACTGCCGCCGGGCGGCAGCGACACCTGCTGGATCGACGGCGCCTGGCTGATCGACACGATGCTCGGCAGGCCGTTGCCCGGCTGGCGGCGCACCCAGTCCGGCTTCAGCGTCGCGACCACGAACAGCACGGCCACGGCCACCGTCACGGCCTGGGAGAAAATCAGCCACGTCTTGCGCATCAACAGGGTCCTGTGTCATGGCCGCACGCTCCGAAATCGAGTCCTACCTGAACACGCTGCTGGACGTGGGCCGCTTCCGCGATTATGGGCCGAACGGTCTGCAGGTCGAGGGCAAACCCGAAGTGCGCAAGCTGGTGTCGGGGGTCACCGCGAGCCGGGCCTTCATCGAGGCCGCGGTCGAGCGCGGCGCCGACGCGCTGCTGGTGCACCACGGCCTGTTCTGGAAAGGCCATGACGGCCGCATCACCGGCTGGCTGAAAAGCCGCATCGAGCGGCTGCTGGCGGCCCAGGTGAACCTGCTGGCCTACCACCTGCCGCTGGATGCGCACCCGCAGTTCGGCAACAACGCGCAGCTCGGCGTGCGGCTGAACTTCATGGCCGACGGCCGCTTCGRCGACCAGGAGCTGGGCTGGATCGGCGGCCCGGCGCAGCCGCTGACGGTGCCGGCGCTGACGGCGCTGCTGACGCTGCGGCTGAACCGGGCGCCGGTCGTGGTCGACCCGGGGGCGGGGCGACCGATCCGGCGCGTCGCGTGGTGCACCGGCGGCGCGCAGGGGTATTTCGAAGCGGCGATCGCCGCCGGTGCCGACGCCTACGTCACCGGCGAAATCTCCGAGCCGCAGGCGCACCTCGCACGCGAGACCGGCGTGGCCTACTTCGGCTGCGGGCACCACGCCAGCGAGCGCTATGGTGCGCCTGCGCTGGCCGCGCACGTGGCCGAGAAATTCGGCCTCGAGCACGAGTTCATCGAGATCGACAACCCCGCCTGATCAGGGCGCGACGCGGATGTCGTCGACGAATCCGCGGAACGTGCCGGTCGCATCGGGCCGGTCATAGGCCACCAGGATGCGCGCGATCGTGCGTTCCGCCGCCCATTGGCCGATGTTCGAGCGCACCTCGTTCCAGGTGTTGCCGGCCAGCCGGCCGCCGCGGCCCTGGAACTCCGGATGCACCCGCACGCCGTTCTGGTCGGTCGCGCCCGAATCGCGCAGGCTGCTGCCGTCGGTGAAGATCAGGTCGACCGCGACGAAGGCGCTGTTCGGCGCCGAGTTCTGCGGGTAGATCCAGTACGACAGCGTGGTGCCCGCGCTCACCGGGATGCGCACGTCGAACACCTTGTTGTACGAGAACGAGCGTGTCGCGTCGGCGTCGTTGCCCGAGTACATCAGCGCCGTCGTGCCGCTGTGCGCGATGTTCTCGCGCCGCGTCGAGGTCTCCATGTGGTTCAGCCCGCAGCAGAAGCCGCCGACGTTGGCCTGGAAGTCGACGGTGTCGTTCCAGTCCGGTTGCGCGATGCCGGCCTCGAAGTCCGAGAAGAAGCCGCTCGCGTTCGTCGTCGTGCGCGGCGCGTCGAACGAGGGCGGTGCATCGGCCGCGGCGCTGCCCCAGGCGGTGTTGGCGGCGGCACCGAGCACGAAGTCGAGCGTGGTGTCGGCGCCGAGCTGCGAGAGCGGCAGCCAGGTGCGCGTCGATGGGGTGCCGTTCAGCTTCAGGCTCTGCACGTAGGTGCCGTTGGCGCCGGCATTCGATGCGTTGATCGTCAGCGTGCGGCCGTTGCCCATGCGCACCGCGGTGCTCGGGAACAGCGGGCTGCCGACCACGAAGCCGCCCAGCCCCGGGATCTCCGGATACAGCCCGAGCGCGCCCCACACGTACCAGGCCGAGGTGGCGCCCAGGTCGTCGTTGCCGGTCAGGCCGTCCGGCCCGGTCTTGTACAGGTCGGTCAGGATGCGCCGCACCACCGCCTGCGACTTGTACGGCGCGCCGGCGAAGGTGTAGGCCCACGGCGTGCCGTGCTCCGGCTCGTTGCCCATGAAGGCGTACGGGCTGTTCGGCCCCGAGTCGAGCTGCGTGAAGTGCTCGTCGAGCCGCGTGATCGCCGCCGCGTTGCCGCCCATGCGGTCGAACAGGCCGCGGTAGTTCTGCGGCACCATCCAGGTGTACTGCGCCGAGTCGCCTTCGACGAAGCCGGCGCCGTCGGTGCGCGTGAAGGCGCTCTTGAAGCTGCCGCCCGCGGTGCGCGGATGGATGTAGCCGCTGAAGTTGGAATACAGCGGCTTCCACATCTGCGCCTGCGTCAGGTACTTGTCGCGCTTGACCGTGTCGCCGAGCGATGCGGCGAACTGCGCGATCGCCGAATCGGCCAGCGCGTACTCCTCGGCCGATGCCGCCGCGCCCCACAGGTTGGGTGTCTCGATCGGGATGTAGCCGTGGCCCAGGTAGTCCGCCAGCCCCGGYCGCGTCTCGCAGTTGCGCGAGCGCGTGCCGGGCTGCGTCGCGCCCTGCTCCATGTAGCGCAGCGCGGCGG
>NZ_JBFUFP010000469.1:0-4077 GCF_056403375.1 Rhizobacter sp. P2_H2 | reverse complement strand
GGCGCAACCCTGTTGGGCAGCAACGTGCACGACGTGATCGTCGGCAGCGAGGCCTCGCGGCGCATCGAGGCCGGCGCAGGTGACGACAGTTTGCTGGCCGGCAGCGGTAATGAAACGCTGGTGGGCGGCAGTGGCAACGACACCTACCGCTTCAGCTCGGGTTTCGGCACCGACACCGTGGACGACACCGCAGGCACCCCTGGCGAGACCGATCGCATCGAATTCGACGCCACCCTGCCGGTGGGCGCCGCGCGCTTCATCCGCAACGGTGCCGACCTGTTCGTGATGTTCCAGGGCAGCGGCGACCAGTTGACGGTGAAGCAGTTCTTCACCAACGCGAGCCGCCAGCAGATCGCCTTCGCCGACGGCACGTCGTACGAGCGCGGCACCGTTCCGTTCGTCGGCCTGCAAGACCTGATGACGCAGGGTGATGACACGTTCGAGGTTCCTGGCGACGGCAACGTCACCCTCGATGCCCTGGGCGGCAACGATGCGATCCGCGGCGGGGCCGGCAACGACACGCTGGCAGGTGGCAGCGGTGACGACACGCTCACTGGAGGCAACGGCGATGACGTGCTGGAAGGCGGCACCGGATCCGACCAGCTCGTCGGCGGTGCCGGCAGCGACACCTACGTCTTCCACAAGGGCGATGGCGTGGATACGCTGGAGGACGCCTCCACGATCGGCACCAACCGCATCGTGCTGGCCGATGTGCATGAAAGCGAGTTGACGCTGGCCAACGATGGCGGAGGCCTGGTGCTGCGCTATGGCTCGGGAGACCAGATCACTCTGAGTCCGCAAAGTCGCCTCGGCGCCATCCAGTTCGCCGACGGTACGGTGTGGAGCGACGGGGAGATCACGGCGCATCTTCCGTTCACGGAGATCGGCACCGCCGGCAACGACCGGATCGACGGAAACGGCAGCAGCACGCGCCCGCAGGACATCCACGGCCTCGGTGGTAACGACACACTGGTCGGCGGGTACGGGAACGACAGCCTGTATGGCGACGAAGGAAGGGATTGGCTGTACGGCGGCGCAGGCAACGACCTGCTCGACGGCGGTGACGATGCCGACACGCTCCAGGGACAGGGCGGCAATGACGTCCTGGACGGTGGCAGTGGAGATGACGAGCTTTTCGGTGGGGATGGCGACGACACCTTGCATGGCGGAGCCGGCAACGATCGGTTGTCCGGCGATGGCGGAGCCGATGTCCTGCATGGCGACGATGGCAACGACCTCCTGAATGCAACGGCCAACGATGATGGCCGCTCATCGTCCCTCTATGGCGACGCGGGCGACGACCGATTGGTTGGCAGCAACGGCAGCGAGCGGCTTGACGGCGGCGACGGGAGCGACACTTTTGGCTACAACATCGGCTGGGGCGACGCCGTCGACACCATCGTCGGCGGCCAGGGCGACGACACCTTCTCGCTGGAATCCACCCGCTCTGCCGACTTTGTGTTCGCGCAGGGCGATGGCCACGACCTATTCCGTCAAACGCAGTACCTGGCCGATGGCGCTGCCGCCGACGGAACCTTGCGTGTCACGTTCGCGGCCGGCGTGGCCGCGTCGTCCCTGAAGCTCGTGGGACTGACCGCCGTGCCCGCGAACGACGTCTATGCAGCCAACATGGCGCTCACGTTCACCTACGGCACGCAGGGCGACACGATTTCCTACGCACTCGACGGCCGGGCGATCCGCCCGAACATGGTTAACAGCCTGCCGACCTTCGCGTTCGCCGACGGAACGGTGCGCAGCGCGTCCTCCCTGATGCCGGCCAGCATGGCCGACCTGCCCGTCATCGGTTCGGCCGCCGGCGAGGTGCTGTTCAGCACCGGCACCTGGACGGCCGCCGACGGTGGCACCGTGCTGGGCATCTCCAACCGCCTCACCGGCGGCAAGGGTGACGACACGCTGGTCGGCCTGGAAGGCAACAACACCTACCATTTCGACCGGGGCGATGGCAAGGATCTGATCTATGAGTACGGTGGCAACGACGTGATCGAGTTCGGCGCCGGCATCACGCCCGAGAACCTGAAGCTGAGCGCTGTCACCTACAACGCGGCTGGCAGCCTTACCTCCGACCGGATCCTGGAGGTGGACCAGGGCGGTGGCCAGATCCGCATCAGCAGCACGGGCGACAACCAGGACTACCGTCCGCGCAGCGGGTATGCAGACGTGGGCAAGTTCGAGTCGTTCCGCTTCACCGACGGCACCGTGCTGGACTGGACGCAACTCGTGGCGCGGGCCGGCAGCTTCACGGTCCTGCCCGACGTGAATGGCCGGGTCCTGGTCGGCACCGAATTCAACGACCGGCTGGAAGGCGGCGTCGGCGAGCAAAGCCTGCAGGGCGGCGCCGGGGTCGACACCTACGTCTTCAAGCGTGGCGATGCGGTGGTGGCCGCGGCCGGTGACATCTCGGGCGCCGACCTGATCCTCGACACCTCGATCGGCAACATCATCGAGTTCGGCCCCGGCATCGCGGCCGGTGACCTGCGCTTCCGCCGCTTCGGGCCGAAGCTGCTGATCGACGTGCTCGGCGGCGCTGCGCCGGAGACCATCGGCGTCGACTACTTCGACGACCCGCGTCGCCTGTCGACCTTCCGCTTTGTGGATGGCAGCACGCTGGACGTGTCGCAGGGCATCCGCATCGCGCTGGCCGGCACCGATGGCGACGACGTGATGAACGGCACGGCCAACAGCGACTACTTCGACGGCGGGGCGGGCAACGACCAGCTCAACGGCAAGGCCGGCAACGATTGGCTGCTGGGCGGGGCAGGCAATGACAAGCTGGATGGCGGCGCCGGTGTCGACGACATGGCAGGCGGGACGGGCGATGACACCTACGTCGTCGACGACAGCGGCGACACGATCACCGAGAACGCCGGCGAGGGGCTCGACGCGGTGCAATCGACCGCCAGCTACATCCTGTCGGCCAATGTCGAGAACCTGACGCTGGGCGGCAGCAGCGGCCTGTCGGGCACCGGCAATGCGGCGTCCAACAAGATCACCGGCAACAGCGGCGCGAACCGCCTGGACGGCAAGGAGGGCGTGGACACGCTGATCGGCGGCGCGGGCAACGACACCTACGTGGTCGATGATGCGCTCGACAGCATCACCGAGGCCTCGGGCGGGGGTACCGACACCGTCGAAGCCAGCGTGAACTACTCGCTGCTGGACAACATCGAGGCCCTGACGCTCACCGGCAACGGCAACACCACGGCCACTGGCAACGGCGCGGCCAACACGCTGATCGGCAATGCCGGCAACAACGTGCTCGACGGCAAGGGCGGGCTCGACAACATGGCCGGTGGCGCCGGCAACGACACCTACTACGTCGACACCGCCAACGAGGCCACCACTGAGCTGACCGGGGGCGRCACCGACACGGTGAACAGCACCATCACCTGGACGCTGGGCAACTTCGTCGAGAACCTGACGCTGCTCAACGGCAACGCGATCGATGGCACCGGCAACGGCCTGGACAACCTGCTGTTCGGCAATGCGGGCGTCAACGCGCTGAAGGGCCTGGAGGGCAACGACACCTACAGCAGCGGTGCCGGCAACGACACGATGACGGACAACTCCACGACGTCGAACGACGTCTACCGCTGGGGCCGTGGCGACGGGCAGGACACGATCACCGATGCGGGCGGCAGCGACCGCATCGAGATCGGCACCGGCATCAGCGCGGCGCAGCTGACGCAGACGCGCAGCGGCAACAACCTGGTGCTGGGCATCAGCGGGGTGACGTCCGACAAGCTGACGATCACGAACTGGTACGTGGGCACGGCCAACAAGATCGAAACGATCAAGCTGGCCGACGGCACGGGGGTTCCGGTGACGGCGTCGGCAGTCGGCACCACGGCGGCACCGACCGCGACACCCACCGAGCGGGCCATGCCGGCGACGCGGCGCTTCGCGCTGCTCTCGCCCTGGGATGCGATGCACGCGGAGACGGCCCTCGGCGAGCGCCGGCCGCAGGCCTTGCCGACCTTGATCACGGGCCAGGACACCGGCCTGCACGACGACGCGGTGGTGGCTGCGCTCACGGCGGCGCCGGGCCGGGCGTTGTGG
>NZ_JBFUFP010000468.1:0-4099 GCF_056403375.1 Rhizobacter sp. P2_H2 | reverse complement strand
GCCCTGTTCCAGCACGCGCTCGCGGTCGCCCACCATCGCGAACGCGGTCACCGCGACCAGGGGCACCTCGCGTAGCGCGGGGTCGGCCTTGGCCAGGCGCGCGAACTCCATGCCGTCGATCTCGGGCATCTGGATGTCGCACAGGATCAGGTCAGGCTTCTCGCGCCGAGCGATGTCCAGCCCGACGCGCCCGTCGACCGCCTTCAGCGTCTCGAAGCCGAACGCGCGCAGCAGGTAGTCCATCAGCTCGCGGTTCATCGCGTTGTCTTCGACGATCAGCACCCGTGCGCCCATGCCGTCAGTCCTGCGCGATCGGCAGCACCAGCGTGAAGCGGCTGCCCCGGCCGACCTCGCTGCTCAGCTCGATGTGTCCACCCAGCAGCTCGGCCAGCTTGCGGCTCAGGTACAGGCCGAGGCCGGTGCCCTCGGTGCGCGCCCGCGCAGCACTGCTGCCCACCCGCGCGAAGGCCTGGAACAGCGTGGCCTGGTCCTGCGCCGAGATGCCGGCACCGGTGTCGGTCACCGCCAGCTCGACGCAGCGGTCCACGTCGCGGTCCCTGAAGCCGACCGACATCGACACCGTGCCCGCTTCGGTGAACTTGATCGCGTTGTTCACCAGGTTGATCAGGATCTGGTGCACCGCGCGGCGGTCGGTGTGCACCTCGATCGCGCCGTCGGGCATCTGCACCAGCAGCCGCAGCCCCTTGCCCTCGGCCACCGGCTGCAGCGTGGACGCCACCTCGTCCACCAGCGAGCGGCAGGCCACCGGGACCAGCTGCATCTGCACGTTGCCGGAATCGATCTTCGCCAGGTCCAGCAGGTCGTTGATCAGCGACAGCAGGTGCTTGGCGCTGGACTGCACCATGCCCAGCTGCTTCTCCTGGTCGGACGTCAGCGGCCCCGGCAGCTTCATCAGCAGCAGGCCGGTGAAGCCGATCACCGCGTTCAGCGGCGTGCGCAACTCGTGGCTCATGGTCGCGAGGAACTTGTCCTTGGCCTGGTTGGCCCGCTCGAGCTCGAGGTTCTTCTCCTGCAGCGCGTGCTCGACGCGCCGGCGCTCGGTGATGTCGCGGATCGAGCTGCTGACCAGCGTGCCGTCCTCGGTCTCCAGCGGGCTCAGGCTGATCTCGACCGGAAACTCCKMGCCGTTCTTGCGCAGCCCGTACAGCTGCAACCCCAGGCCCATCTCGCGCGTGCGCGACTGCGCCATGTAGTGCGCCCGGTGCCCGACATGCGCGCCGCGAAAGCGCTCGGGCATCAGCATCTCCAGCGGCCGGCCGGCGATCTCGTCGCGGCGGTAGCCGAAGACCGCCTCGGCCTGGCCATTGACGAACACGATGCGGCCGATGTCGTTGACGATCACGATCGCGTCCGGCGTCGATTCGAGCAGGCCGCGGTAGCGGGTGTCGATCAGGTCGGCATCGCGCTGCATCTTCRTGTGGGTGACGTCGGCCAGGCGGTGCAGGTGGCCGCCGACCTGGCCGGCCACCGGCTCGAGCATCCGCGTCGACGCCAGCACGTAGATCAGCGAGCCGTCGCGGCAGCGGCGCACCACCTCGCGGCTGCGCTCGTCGCCCACCGGCTCGGGCGGGTCCGTGGGCGCCAGCAGCTCCGGGAGCAGCCGGCCGATCGCCTCGTCGCGCCGGTAGCCGAACATCGCCTCGGCGGCCGGGTTCCACCAGGTGACGCGGCCGTCGTCCCCGGTGGCGATCAAGGCGTCCGGCGACTCCTGCGAGAGTCGCGCGGCCAGGGGGTCGGCTGTCGTCATGGCGAGTCCTCCCGCACGACGGCCGAAACAGCGCGCGGGCCGCGTGCAGTGCATTGTTGTCGATGTAACAGACCGCATTGGGCACCTTGCCCGGCGGTTGCGCAAGAGGCGCGAGCCGGCGCAGCTCGACGGACGAGGCTAGTCGGAACCCACGGGCAGCGGAATGCCCGATTCTGCAAAGACTTCCCGCACGACCGCCAAGCCGTTGAGCGCAGCCGGGAACCCCGCGTAGACAGCCATCTGCATCACCACCTCGACGATTTCACGGGGCGAGCAGCCGACATGAAGGGCGGCGTGAACGTGCACCCGAAGTTGAGGCCGGGCATGACCGAGGGCACACAGCGCCGCGACCGTGGCGAGTTCGCGTTCGCGCAGGCCCAGCCCCTTGCGCGCATAGATGTCACCGAACGGGAACTCGACGATGTAGCGCGCGAAATCGGGAAAGGATTTCGCCAGCCCCTCCACAACCTCCAGGCCCGCGGGGCCGTCGACGGCAGCCAGCATCGCGGCGCCGCGTTCGTAGCGGTCGGCGCTCATCGTGCGGTGGGGCAGATTGCAGCGAGGCTGCCTGCGGCGATGGGATGTCTGACGGTCATGAGCGGCTCCTGAATGTGCGATGCAAGCCACTGTAGGCGCAGGCCTCGGCATGGGGAATGACCAAGTTGGTGATACCTTTTCGGTATGTCATCACGCTTGGATTCCCGCTCTCTTGCACTCTTCCTGGCCGTGGCCGACACGTCGAGCTTCCGGCAGGCCGCCGAGACGCTGCATGTGTCCCAACCACCGTTGAGCCGTGCGATCCGTGAACTCGAGGAGCGGCTGGGTGCACGCCTGTTCGACCGCGGTACCCAGGGTGTGAGCCTCACCGAGGCTGGCCGCAAGCTGCTGCCCTACGCGCGAAGCGTCGGGAGATTGCTCCGTGAAGCCGAGGCCAGCCTGGCGCATGAGGGCATGCCGCAGAGTTTGAGGCTCGGCCTGACGAGCGCTGTCGAACCGGCGTGGTTCGGTGGGCTCGCGGAACGGATCCAGGCGAGGCATCCCGACACGGCCGTGTCGGTGATCGTCGACACGTCCCCCAGGCTCGTGCGCCAACTGCGCGCCGGCMGATTGGCGGCAGCTTTCATCGCGCTACCCACGGAGGCCTCTGGTCTTGACGTGATGGAGCTTGACCGGGTGCCGATGATGGTGGCGATGCCATCGTCCCACGGCCTGGCCCGGCGCCGAACCGTCCGGCTCGCCGATCTCGCCGCAGAGGTCATTTTCTGGTTCGAGCGTGCGCGTCAGCCTGCGTTCTACGACCACTGCCAGCGTGTTTTCGCCCATCACGGCTTTGCGCCGCGGAAGGTCAAGGAGCCGGCTGACCATCACGTGTTGCTGGCCGATGTGGCGGGTGGGCGTGGCATTGCCTTGCTGCCAAGATCGTTCGCGGGGTTGCGTCGGGCAGGTGTTTCCTATCGGTCTCTGGTCGAGGGCGAGGAGCTGGCCGTCGGCATCGGATTGGCCACGCCTCGAAACAAGGAGGTCGTGCGGGACTTCCTGGTCGTCGCGGGCCTCGGTACCAGCAAGGCGCGCGAGGTCAAGGCGCCGAGGGCCGGGTAGGAAGGCGAAGGCGGCCCCCTCAGGCCTTGCACCTGGGAGCCGCCTCGATGCCCAGCGCGGCATAGGCCATCGCCGCTTCGGCGGCATAGCCGACCGGCATGACATTGCCGGCGGCGCTGGACAACTGAAAGGCGCCTTCCATCATCGCGAGCAGGCCTGCGGCGAGCGTGTCGGCCGTGACCGTGCTGCGCCGTTCCTCGGCGAGGCAGTCGGCGACGAGCTGGCGCAGCGCCGCGAGTTCTTCGGCAATGGCCTGCTCGTACAGCGCGCGCACCTCGGGCTGTCGCACGGCTTCGGCGCCCACCATCACCCAGGCCGCCACCATGTCGGGCGCCGCGCCTGCACCCAGCCCCAGCCGCGCCTGCACATAGGCCTGCAGGCGTTCGCGTGGTGAAGCCGAGGCATCGGCCAGCGCCGCGAAGCGGTTGCGAGCGTATTCCACGATGGCCTGCACCAGCGACATCAGGATCTCCTGCTTGCTCTTGAAGTGGTAGTGCAGGAGTCCTGGCGTCAGCCCGGCTTCGCGGGCGATCGCCTGCACTGTGGCCTTCTCGTAGCCGTGCTGTGCCATGACCGGCAGCATGGCCGCCACGATCGAGGCGCGGCGGCTTTCGGTGTTGATGGTGCTTCGGGTGCGGGCCATGGCGACAGATATTTTTGGCTATGCGACCAAATTATCGTTGCAATCGGCCGGCTCGGGCTTTAGAGTTTCGATAAGTTGGTTGATTGACC
>NZ_JBFUFP010000467.1:0-4123 GCF_056403375.1 Rhizobacter sp. P2_H2 | reverse complement strand
GTGTCGATCAGCCAGCCGCTGCGGTGCCAGCCCTGCACCACCTTGTCGATCGCGGCGATGGTGTCGGTCTCGCCCTTGCGGACCCAGATCACCGACAGCGCCGGGTTCAGCTCGGGCAGCGGCGCGGCGTAGTCCTTCCACTCGGGGTTGTCCTTCAGCAGCGGGTTGAGCAGCGTGGTGTCGTGCACCGCGGCGATGCAGTTGCCGCCGCGCAACGCGAGCAGCGATTCGGACGAGCCCTTGAAGCCCTTCACCTGCGCGCCGTACAGCTCGGTGAGCGGCTTCGCGTAGCTGCTGCCCTGCGACAGGCACACCGGTTTGCCGCGCAGGTCTTCCCAACGCTGGATGCCGCTGCTCTTCAGCACCGCCGCGGTGCCGCCGACGCGGTAGTGCGGCGTCGGCGCGTAGCCGAGGATCTCGATGCGCTCGGGCGTCAGCTCCATCGCGGCGATCAGCGCATCGACCTTGCCGGCCTGCAGGAACTGCACGCGGTTGGACGGCAGCACCTGCACCGCCTCCAGCTGCGCGCCGAGGCCGCGTGCCAGTTCGCGGGCCAGCTCCGGATTCCAGCCGACGAAGCGTTGCGTGGCCGGATCGATCGCGCCGAACGGGCCGCCGCTGATCATCACGCCGACGACGATGCGGCCTTCCTTGCGGATCTTGTCCAGCGTGGCGTCGGCTTGGGCCGCACCGGTGGCCAGGGCGAGCGCGCCGACAGCGAGGCGTGCGAGCGAAGCGAGGGTCATGGGGAGGTCCGTTGGGGAGCGTGGATGTGGAGGCGCATCGTAGGAAGCAGGCCGGTCGCCGTGAACCTTGCACGGCTCATATGCTTATGAATGAAGGCGTTGCGACGGGTGGCGATCGCCATCAGAACGCGTGCAAGTGATTGATCTGCAATGCATGGGATGTCGACCGATGCAGCCATGCCCTGCCCCGACACATCAGCGTTCACGATGTTTTCGCCTGCCGCGCTGATGCATTGGCACGCGCCCCACTCGCCGGCAGGCTGCGCGTGTTCCGGATCAGCTCGAAGGCCTGGCGCGCGACCGGGTTCGCGGTGTTCGGCCGCACCCACAGGTGGTAGCTGACCTCGGGCAGGCGCGGCAGGCCGTCGGATTCGCCGAGCACCCGCAGTTCGGGGCCGAGCAGTTCCATGCTGCGCGCGGTGACACCCAGGCCGGCCAGCAATGCGGCCTTCACGCCGATCAGGTTCGACGACGAGTACGACAGCCGCCACGGCACGCGGGCGCGGTCCAGCGCCTCGAGCGCGAGGCGGCGGAAGATGCTCGGCTCGTCGATCAGGATCAGCGGCAGCGGCTCGCGCGGCGACGGCTTGAACTGCAGCGCGCTGAGCCACACCGTCGGCGAGCGGTGCAGCAGGATGCCTTCGAGGGCCCTGTCCTCGCGGGTCGAGATCGTCATGTCGAGTTCGCCGCGCTGCAGCGACTCCATCAGGTGCGGGCTGCGGCCGACGTTGATCTCCAGCCGCAGGTGCGGCGACGAGCGCGCGATGCGCCCGAGCAGGCCCGGCAGCAGCGTGTCGGCCACGTCGTGCGGCGAGCCGATGCGCAGCGAGCCGCGCAGCCCGCTGTCGGCCAGCGTGTGCACCGCCTCGTCGTTCAGCGCGAGCATTTCGCGCGCATAGCGCAGCAACTGCCGGCCGGGGTCGGTCAGCAGCTTCTGGCGGCCCTCCTTCTGGAACAGCGGCAGGCCGGCCTGCAGCTCCAGCCGCTGGATCTGCTGCGTGACCGCCGACTGCGTGCGCCCGAGCCGCGTGCCGCCCGCGGCGAAGCTGCCGGCATCGACGACCGCGACGAAGCTGCGCAGCAGCTCGAGGTCGAAGGTGGCGGGTGCGCGTGGGGATGGGCTGGACATGGGGCTGCGGTGGAAGCGGCCGGGGACGGTAGCTGCCACGGCGCCGGCCGGGAACGACCGTGTGCGCAGATCGATATGCGGCCGCACAATATCCCGCCGCCTGGAACGTCTTCCCAGGCATGGATCCGCCAACGCCCCCTGCCCTCGTGACCGCACCCGACCCCGATCACGAGCAAGACATCACCGCCACCGTGCGCCGCGAGTCCGGCCGGCTCGGCGCGTTCATCCGGCACCGCGTGGCTGACCCGACCGACGCCGAAGACATCCTGCAGGACGTGCTCGAGGAGTTCGTCGAGGCGTACCGGTTGCCGTCAGCGATCGAGCAGGTGAGCGCCTGGCTGTTCCAGGTGGCGCGCAACCGCATCGTCGACCGCTTCCGCAAGAAGCGCGAGGAGCCGCTGGTCGACAGCGGCGATCCGGACGACACGGACATGCGGCTGGACCTGGCGCTGCCTGACCCGGACGGCGGGCCGGAGGCGGCCTATGCGCGATCGGTGCTGCTGGGCACGTTGCAACAGGCGCTCGACGACCTGCCGGCCAACCAGCGCGAGGTGTTCGTCGCGCACGAGCTCGACGGCCTCAGTTTCAAGGAGATGGCTACGCAGACCGGCGTGCCGCTCAACACCTTGCTCGCCCGCAAGCGCTACGCGGTGCTCTACCTGCGCTCGCGGCTGCAACCCATCTACGACGAATTGGACGATTGAAGGAGAACGATGATGAGATTCAAGGCCATGTTTTTCGGGCGCTTCGTGCTGGGCCTGGTCGCAATCGCCGCGCTGGGCGGTGTCGTGATGGCACTGTGGAATGCGGTGATCCCCGGGCTGCTGGCCGGTGCGCAGGCGATCGACTACCCGCATGCGCTGGGCCTGCTGGTGCTGTGCCGCATCCTGTTCGGCGGCTTCCGCGGCTATGGTGGCTGGCACGGCGGCTGGCACGGCCATCGGTTCGGCCACCGCTTCGGGCACCGGTCCGGCGGACGCTGCGGCCCCGACTGGCACGCGATGACACCTGAAGAGCGCGAGCAGTTCCGCCGCGGAATTCGCCCTGACAATCGCCCCGACACCCGCCCGCCCGCCGACGCCCGCACCGGAGCCCCTGAATGAGCACTCCTTCCCTCGCGCCCCCGGCGCCGCCGCAGGCCTTCTCGCCGTACCAGAAGGTGGTGCTGGGGCTGCTCGCGTTCCTGCAGTTCGCGGTCATCCTCGACTTCATGTTGATGGCGCCGCTCGGCGCGCTGATCATGCCGGCGCTGTCGATCACGCCGAAGCAGTTCGGGCTCGTCGTCTCGGCCTATGCGTTCAGCGCCGGTGCGGCCGGGCTGCTGACGGCCGGTTTCGCGGACCGCTTCGACCGCAAGAAGCTGCTGCTGTTCTTCTACACCGGCTTCGTGCTGGGCACGCTGTGGTGCGGGCTGTCACCCACCTTCGAGAGCCTGCTGGCAGCGCGCATCGTCACCGGCCTGTTCGGCGGCGTGATCGGCTCGATCGTGCTCGCGATTGCCACCGACCTGTTCCCGGCGTCGATGCGCGGGCGCGTGATGGGCCTGATCCAGACCGCGTTCGCGGCCAGCCAGGTGCTGGGCCTGCCGGCCGGGCTGTACCTGTCGAGCCGGTGGGACTGGCACATGCCCTTCTTCGCGATGGCCGCGCTCGGCCTGGTGGGCGGGCTGGTGGTGGCCTGGCGGCTGCAGCCGGTGGATGCGCACCTGAAACTGCCGCAGGAGCGTGGCGCCTTCAGCCACCTGCTGCACACGGTGACCGTGCCGCGCCACCTGCTGGCGTTCGCGACGACCGCGCTGCTGACCACCGGCGGCTTCATGCTGATGCCGTTCAGCAGTGCCTTCACCGTCAACAACCTGGGCATCAGCATGCACAGCCTGCCGACGATCTACCTGGTGACGGGGCTGTGCACCATCGTGTTCGGGCCGCTGATCGGGCGGGCCGCCGACAGGTTCGGCAAGTTCCGCGTGTTCACGGTGGGCACGCTGCTGTCGATGACGATGGTGGAGATCTACACGCACCTCGACCCGGTGCCGCTGCCGGTGCTGATCGCGGTCAACGCGGTGCTGTTCGTCGGCATCTTCTCGCGGATGATCCCGTTCCAGGCCATCGTGGCGGGCGTTCCGACACCGGCGCAGCGCGGCGCGTTCAACGCGATCAGCGCGTCGGTGCAGCAGTTGTCGGGCGGCGTCGCGTCGGTGATCGCCGGCCACATCGTCACGCTGGGGGCCGACGGCCGGCTGCAGCAT
>NZ_JBFUFP010000466.1:0-4132 GCF_056403375.1 Rhizobacter sp. P2_H2 | reverse complement strand
GCCAGCGGGCGCAGGCGGTGCAGGGCTTCCTGACGAGCCTGTTCACCGCCAACTCGCTGCAGCAGGCCGATCCGCTGCGCGCCCGCCAGACCACCGCGCGCGAGCTGCTCGAGGTCGGCGCGAAGCAGGCGGCGCAGGCGCTGAAGGATTCGCCCGAAGCGCTCGACGAGGTGCTCGACACGCTGGCCGACATGCATTTCCAGCTCGGCCTGTTCGACGAGGCCGGGCAGCTGCGGCTGCAGCGCGTCGAGGCGGCGCGGCGCTCGTTCGGTGCGCACGACGCGCGGCTCGCCAATGCGCTGCTCGCCTACGCCCGCGACGTGAACCACACCGACGACCGCGCCCGCGCACTGGCCGCGATGGACGAAGCCCGGCAGGTGCTCGATGCGATCGGCGACGACGCGTCGGAGACGCGCGGCTGGATGTGGATCAACYGCGCCGAGATCGAGCAGTACGTGTCGTTGGCCGGCATGCGCGAGGCGGCGCAGCAGGCGGTCGCGCATTTCCGGCGGCACCCGGCGCAGTGGTCGAGCGGCTACGAGGCGCTGCGCAACCTGGCGCGCTCGCACCACCTGGCTGGCGATGCGGCCACCGCGCAGGCGATGCTGAAGGAGGCGCTGGCCGAGATCGACCGGCACGAGGCGGCGCCGTCGGCCTGGTCGGTGACGCCGCTGGTGCAGCTGGCCGAGGCGCAGGCGGCGGCGCGCGATTTCAGCGCGGCCGAGGGCAACCTGCGGCGCGCGCTCGACCTCTCGCGCAAGCTCAGCGGCCCGCTCGACGGCGGCACGCTGCAGACCCAGGCCAAGCTGGGGGGCCTGCTGCACAGCCTCGGGCGGCGCGATGAAGGCTGGCGGCTGCTCGATGACGCGCGTGCCGCGATCGAGCGCCCCGATGCGAACGCAACGCCGGCGGCGGTGGGGGYGGTGAACCGCTTCCGCGGCGATGCCCACCATGCAGACGGCCGCTTCGCCGAGGCCGATCGCGACTACGCACCCGAGCTGGACGACCTGCGCGCGCACTACCCCGGCTCGGTGCCGCTCGCGCGCGAGATGCTGCTGCAGGCGCGCAACTGGACCGCGATGGGCCGCCATGCCGAGAGCGGCCGGCAGATCGAGGAGGCGCACCGCATCTGGCGCGCCGTGGGCAGCGGCGTCGCAGCACCGGCCACGCACAACCCGTTCATCTTCGAGGCGGTGCGGTTGCTGCTGGCGCAGGGGCAGGCCGCGCAGGCGATCGAGCGGCTGAAGGAGATCGTGCTGGTCGATGACGGCGGGCCGCAGCTCGACCGCGTGCAGTGGCTGCTGTTCAGCGGGCGTGCCGCGCTGCAGCTGCAGCGGCCGGCCGATGCCCGCGCCCAGGCGGCGCAGGCGCTGGCACTGCTCGCACCGGAGCGCGAATCGGCTCGCTTCGATGACAAGGAGGCCGACGCGCTGCTGCTGCAGGGCGAGGCCTGGCTCGCGGAGGGGGACGCGAAGGCAGCACGCGCGCCGTTGACACGGGCCGTCGCATTGCGCGAGCGGCTGGCCGCACCGGGCAGTGCGTGGCTGGCCGAGGCGCGGGTGGCGCTTGCGCGATGCCTGCGGGCGCTGAACGAGCGCGCCGCCCCGCTCAGTCGGCCTTCATGAGAATGCGCACGGGGTACTGCATCGCACACGGCACGCCGTTGCAGCGCGCCGGCTTGTACTTCGCCTTCATCAGCACGGCGGCAGCGTACTGCGTCAGCCGGTCGTCTGGCGAGGACATCACCGACACCGCCGTCGCCTCGCCGCTGCTGTTCACGTCGACGGCGAGCAGCAGCCTGCCGTTGACGTGCAGCCGGTTCCTCCCATCCGCAAGCGCCCGTACGATGCCGCGCGGGCCGTTGAGCGGGTAGGGCGGTTCGTCGTCCGGCCCCATTTCCTCGTACTGTGCCTTGACGACGCGTTGTTGCTGCGGCGTCAGCTCGCCGTAGGGCTTGTCCAGCGGCAGGTTGGAGTTGGCCAGCTCGCGCACGATGTGCGTGCCGCCGCTCGGCTCGGTCTGCTTCAGCGAGTAACGCTTCGGCGGCGTGGCATCGGCGGCAGAGGCGATCAGCGGCGCGCACGACAGCAGCCCGGCGGCCAGGGCGATGAGGTTCTTTCGCATGCGGGCAGCATAGCTTCCGGACGCGGGGAACGCTTCATCAACCCGGTGGAAATGCAGGGCCACCGTGCACGAGCACGGTGGYCGGCACCCCCGGTTCAGGCACTCAGGCCGAGCGAGTAGCCGGCCGGTACCCGCCCCTCGATCCCCGGGAACCACACCTGGCCGATCGCCGGCAGCTTCGCGCCGCGGCCCAGCGCGGCACTGCCGGTGAACACGTCGAAGTGCGCGCCGAAGATCGCGCCGCCGGTGTCGTTGACGGTGAACCAGCCGTCGTGCACGAAGCTGCCGCCGCGGCCGTCGGGCAGCGCCAGGCCGTCGTACTCCTTGATGTAGACCGGCGTGTGCGCCGGCACCAGCCCGCCGTGGCCCTTCCAGCGCGGCTCCGAGTTCGCCTTCAGCCCGAGGTCGGCCGCCAGCGTGCGGAATGGCGTGTACGCCACACCCCGCTGCATGCCATAGCCCACGCCGCGCCGGGCGGCGGGCACCTCGTGGAAGGTCATCGCGCCGACCACGCGGCCGTCCTTGACCGAGATGCCGGAGTACCTCGTCGATACCGGCGGCTTGCCCTGCGCCGCGAGCCGCGCGTTGCGGCGAGCGTAGGCGCGCTCGTGGTAGTCGAGCACCGCGGCATAGCGCTCGTGCGACACCGCGGTCGATTGGCCGGTCACGTTGACCAGCCGGCCATCGCCCAGGCGGGCCGTGCCTTCCAGCGACAGCTTCGCGAAGAAGGCCGGGCTGCCTTCGGCGATCGTGCGGCCGTCGTCGCCGAGGATCGGGATGCGGATGGCACCGGTCGGATCGTCCGACTGGTCGACGACGTGGTAGGTCGTCAGCCGGAAGGTGCGGTACGCCGACGGGTCGGTGGGCGGTTGCGGACGGGCGCCCGGAGTCGCGGTGGAGGGCGCGGGCGGTGGCGAGGCCGTGGCCGGCGCGCCCGCCCCGGCCGACGCGGTCCCGCGCTCGCGCAGCGACAGCAGGTAGCGCGTCGGGTTCAGCAGCGAGGCCGGCGCATTCTTCTCGTCGCGCCACCAGCGGGCGGTGTTGGTGCTGCCCTTCACGTAGGTCTCGAAGTGCAGCATCGCGGTGTCGCTGACGAAGCCGATCGCCTGGCCGGCTGCCACGCGGTCGCCGACCGACAGGCCGTTGCGCTTCAGCGAATCCTTCGTCAGCTCGCCGTAGTTGGCGAYGATGCCCGAGCCTTCGTGCTCGATCAGCAGCCGGTAGGTCTGCTGGCCCGAGGCGGCGGCGTAGAAGAACGCGAACGACACGATGGTGCCGCTCTCGCAGGCCAGCACCACGTCGCCCTTCTTCGCGAACAGGTCCACACCGACATGCCGGCGCCGCGTGGCCACGCCGTTGCGCTTGCCCTTGCGCTCGGCGAGGAACATGCGGCCGGCGCGGCCCTCGATGCCGTTCGGCTCGCGGAACTTGTACGAGATCACGCGCGCCTGCGGGTGCGTGGTGCGCAGCGGCCAGTGGCTGCAGGGCGGCGGCAGCGGCGCGAACGGCACCGGCCGGCCCGCAGGCACCGGCACGGGTGCCTTGTCGCCGAGGGCCTGGTCGAGCTCGTCGGGCGTTTCCGTCTCCGGATCGAGTTCGCCGGCGTCCTCGGGCTCGGCGTCGGCGGCTTCTTCCTCGTTGTCCTCGAACGATTCGGCCTCGTCGTCGGGGCCTTCGTCGTCGGCCAGGGCCTCGTCATCGCCAGCTTCGTCATCGCCCGTTTCGTCGTCCGCAGCCTCGAACTCGTCCGCGAGCGCCTCCAGCTTGTCATCGCCTTGCTCGTCGTCCTGCTCGGCCTGGCGATCGATCTCTTCCAGCGCATCGGGATCCTCGCCCTCCAGCGGCAGCCCCTCCTCCAGTTCGTGCTCGCCGCCGCTCGCCAGGCCTTGCAGCAGCGCCGGCAATTGCAGCCCTGGCACCTGGTGGTGCTGCCCTGTCTCCATCCGCGTCACATGCAGGTTGCCGCCGCGTGCGCGCAGGAAGGCATCCCCGCGGTCGTGGGTCGCCG
>NZ_JBFUFP010000465.1:0-4136 GCF_056403375.1 Rhizobacter sp. P2_H2 | reverse complement strand
GCATGGCGCAGCGTGAGGCCGATGTCGTCAAAGCCGTTGAGCAGGCAGAATTTTCGGAAGGGCTGGACGTCGAAAGGGATCACCTCCCCGCCCGGCCTCTGGACGACCTGGCGGTCCAGGTCGATCGTCAACTTGTAGCCGACAAACGCGTTCACCTCGTCGAACAGGCGGCTCACCTCGTGCTCGGGCAGCACGATCGGCAGCAGGCCGTTCTTGAAGCAGTTGTTGAAGAAGATGTCGGCATAGCTCGGCGCGATGATCGCGCGGAAGCCGTATTGGTCAAGCGCCCAGGGGGCATGCTCGCGCGACGAGCCGCAGCCGAAGTTCTTGCGCGTGACCAGCACCGAGGCGCCCTGGTAGCGCGGCTGGTTCAGCACGAAATCGGGGTTGCGCTTGCGGCTGGCCGGATCCTGGCCGGGCTCGCCGTGGTCGAGGTAGCGCCATTCGTCGAACAGGTTCGGGCCGAACCCGGACTTCTTGATCGACTTCAGGAACTGCTTCGGGATGATCGCGTCGGTGTCGACGTTCTCGCGGTCGAGCGGGGCGACCAGGCCGGTGTGGATGCGGAAGGCTTGCATGGTCAGTGTCTCCTCAGGACAGGCGACGCACGTCGACGAAATGGCCCTGCATCGCGGCCGCGGCCGCCATCGCCGGGCTGACCAGGTGGGTGCGGCCACCGGCGCCCTGCCGGCCCTCGAAGTTGCGGTTCGACGTGGACGCGCAGCGCTCGCCCGGCTCCAGCCGGTCGGCGTTCATCGCGAGGCACATCGAGCAGCCCGGTTCGCGCCATTCGAAGCCGGCGCCGCGGAAGACCACGTCCAGGCCCTCGCGCTCGGCCTGCTCCTTCACGAGGCCCGACCCCGGCACCACCAGCGCGAGCTTGACGTTCTTCGCCAGCTTGCCGCCGATGCGGCGCACGACGGCCGCGGCCTCGCGCAGATCCTCGATGCGCGAGTTGGTGCACGAGCCGATGAACACCTTGTCGATCAGGATGTCGGTGATCGGCTTGTTCGGCTCCAGCGCCATGTACTGCAGCGCACGCTCCATCGCGCCGCGCTTGCCGCTGTCCTTCTCGCGGTCCGGGTCGGGCACGCGGTCGTCGATCGACAGCACCATCTCGGGCGAGGTGCCCCAGGTGACCTGCGGGCGGATGGTCGACGCGTCGAGCTCGACGACGGCATCGAAGTGCGCACCGGCGTCGGTGTGCAGCGTGCGCCAGTAGGCGACGGCGTGGTCCCACTCGAGGCCGCTGGGCGTGAACGGGCGGCCCTTCACATAGGCGATGGTGGTGTCGTCGACGCCGACCAGGCCGGCGCGGGYGCCCGCCTCGATCGCCATGTTGCACACCGTCATGCGGCCTTCCATGCTGAGCGCACGGATCGCGCTGCCGGCGAACTCGATCGTGTAGCCGGTGCCGCCGGCGGTGCCGATCTTGCCGATGATGGCGAGCACGATGTCCTTGGCGCTGCAGCCGCGCGCCAGCGTGCCTTCCACCTTGACCAGCATGTTCTTCGCCTTGCGCGCCAGCAGCGTCTGCGTGGCCAGCACATGCTCGACCTCGCTGGTCCCGATGCCGTGCGCCAGCGCGCCGAACGCACCGTGCGTGGAGGTGTGCGAATCGCCGCAGACCACCGTCATGCCCGGCAGCGTGGCGCCCTGCTCCGGGCCGATSACRTGGACGATGCCCTGGCGCWTGTCGTTCATCTTGAACTGCGTGATGCCGACGCGGTCGCAGTTGGCGTCCAGCGTGTCGACCTGCAGCTTCGAGATCGGGTCGGCGATGCCGTGCGAGCGGTCGGTGGTCGGCACGTTGTGGTCGCTGACCGCCAGGTTGGCCGACAGGCGCCACACCTTGCGGTGCGCCAGGTCCAGGCCCTCGAACGCCTGCGGGCTGGTGACTTCGTGCACCAGGTGGCGATCGATGTAGAGGACGGCGGTGCCGTCTTCCTCGGTGTGGACGACGTGTTCGTCCCAGATCTTGTCGTAGAGCGTGCGGGCCATGGTGGCTTCCAGGTGAGACTCTGGCGAATCAACGATTTTAGGCGCTGAACAATGAAAAACCCCGGCGCCAGGCCGGGGTTTTCGCAGGGTGGAGTTCAGGCTGCTTTGCCGGCGGGCTCAGTTTCGCTGCGCAATGGGTTTCACATTGCGCTGCGTGGCACCGTGGAATAGCTGGCGCGGACGGCCGATCTTGTACTCCGGGTCGCCGATCATCTCGTTCAGCTGGGCGATCCAGCCGACCGTGCGGGCCAGCGCGAAGATCGCGGTGAACAGGCTGACCGGGATGCCGATCGCGCGCTGCACGATGCCCGAGTAGAAGTCGACGTTCGGGTACAGCTTGCGGGCGACGAAGTACTCGTCTTCCAGCGCGATCTTCTCGAGCTCCATCGCGAGCTTGAACAGCGGGTCGTTGTGCAGGCCCAGTGCGTTCAGCACCTCGTGGCAGGTCTCGCGCATCAGCTTGGCGCGCGGGTCGTAGTTCTTGTAGACGCGGTGGCCGAAGCCCATCAGCTTGATGCCGGAGTTCTTGTCCTTCACCTGCTTGATGAACTCGCCGATCTTCTCGACGCCGCCCATCTTCTGCACGTCCTCGAGCATGTTCAGCGCCGCCTCGTTGGCGCCGCCGTGGGCCGGGCCCCACAGGCAGGCCACGCCGGCCGCGATCGCCGCGAACGGGTTGGTGCCCGACGAACCGCACAGGCGCACCGTCGAGGTCGACGCGTTCTGCTCGTGGTCKGCGTGCAGGATGAAGATGCGGTCCATCGCGCGCACCAGCACCTCGTTCGGCTCGTACTCCTCGCACGGCGTCGCGAACATCATGCGCATGAAGTTGCCCGAGTACGACAGGTCGTTCTTCGGGTAGATGTACGGCTGGCCGATGCCGTACTTGTAGGCCATCGCCACCAGCGTCGGCATCTTCGCGATCAGGCGGATCGCCGAGATCTCGCGGTGCTTCGGGTTGTTGATGTCGGTGCTGTCGTGATAGAAGGCCGACAGCCCGCCGACCAGGCCGGTCAGCACCGCCATCGGGTGCGCGTCGCGGCGGAAGCCGCGCAGGAAGAACTGCATCTGCTCGTTGACCATCGTGTGGTTGGTCACCGTCTTGACGAAGTCGGCCTTCTCGGTCTCGTTCGGCAGCTCGCCGTTCAGCAGCAGGTAGCAGGTCTCGAGGTAGTCGCAGTTGGTCGCGAGCTGCTCGATCGGGTAGCCGCGGTACAGCAGCTCGCCCTTGTCACCGTCGATGTAGGTGATGGTCGACTGGCACGACGCGGTCGACAGGAAGCCGGGGTCGTAAGTGAACTTGCCGGTCTGCGCGTAGAGCTTGCGGATGTCGATGACGTCCGGGCCGATCGTGCCCTTGTAGACCGGCAGGTCCATCGCAGGGCTGCCATCGGAGAACGACAGGGTGGCTTTCACGTCGGACGGGGTCATGAGCATTCCTTCAAGCAGGGCAGGTTATGAGACTGAAAACACGCCTTCAGTGCCTGGCGCGCATCAGCTGCAGCACTTCGAGCACGTCGTCGCGCCGCAGGTCGCCATCGGGCTCCTTGCGGGCGAGCAACAGGTCCAGCAAATCGTTGTCGGACAGATCCATCAGCAGGGTCAGCCCCTCGGCCTGCCGGGTTGTCAACGCCGATTCATGACGCGCAAAGAACCGCTCGACGAACAGGTCGTTCTCGAGCAGGCCGCGCCGGCAACGCCAGCGCAGCTTGCTGAGGGCACGTTCGTCGAGCAGCGTGTCGGTCATGTCGAGTTCAGACGGCTCTACGAACCATCAGTTCCTTGATCTTGCCGATCGCCTTCGTCGGGTTCAGCCCCTTCGGGCAGACGTCGACGCAGTTCATGATCGTGTGGCAGCGGAACAGGCGGTACGGATCCTCGAGGTTGTCGAGGCGGGCGCCGGTGTCCTGGTCGCGGCTGTCGGCGATGAAGCGGTAGGCCTGCAGCAGCCCGGCGGGGCCGACGAACTTGTCGGGGTTCCACCAGAAGCTCGGGCAGCTCGTCGAGCAGCTCGCGCACAGGATGCACTCGTACAGCCCGTTCAGTTCCTCGCGCTCTTCCGGCGACTGCAGGCGCTCCTTCTCGGGCGGCGGCATGTCGTTGACGAGGTAGGGCTTGATCGAGTTGTACTGCGT
>NZ_JBFUFP010000464.1:0-4144 GCF_056403375.1 Rhizobacter sp. P2_H2 | reverse complement strand
CGGTAGTTCTGGAACACGTAGCCGATGTCGGTCTGCTTCAGCGTCTTGCCGTCGAACAGGATCTCGCCGGCGTCCAGCGGCACCAGCCCGGCGATCATGTTCATCAGCGTCGACTTGCCGCAACCGTTCGGCCCGAAGATCGAGACGATCTCGCCGCGCGGCAGGTCGAGGTTGAAATCGGTGTACAGCGGCGATCCGGCGAACGACTTGCACAGCCCGCGGATCGTCACGTGCGGCAGGTTCAGCACCGGGCCGCTCATGCCTTCCCGCTCCAGTGGATCAGCTTCTTCTCGACCAGCAGGAACGCGAGGTTCAGCAGGTAGCCGAGCGCGCCGGTGATCAGGATCGAGCTGTACATGTCCTTCACGTTGAACACCTGCTGCGCATCGATGATGCGGTGGCCGAGCCCGGTCTCCGAGCCGATGAACATCTCGGCGACGATGACGATCACCAGCGCCATCGAGACCGCGCTGCGCAGGCCCACGAAGGTCTGCGCGAGGCTCTCCATCAGCATCACGTCCTTGAACACATGCCAGCGCGACACGCCCATGATCTGCGCCGCCATCACCCGCGTCTTCTTCGCGTTCATCACGCCGTAGGCGCTGTTGAACAGCACGATCAGCATCGCGCCGAAGCTCGCGATCGCGACCTTGTTGATGTCGGTGATGCCGAAGATCAGCATGAAGAGCGGGATCAGCGCCGAACTCGGCGTCGAGCGGAAGAAGTCGATCACGAACTCGACGCTGCGGTACGCCAGCTCGGAGCTGCCGAGCAGCACGCCCAGCGGCACGCCGACCAGCACCGCGATGCCGAACGCGGCCAGCGTGCGGTACAGGGTGGACAGCAGGTCCGGCCCGATCGCGCCGCTCGCGACCGTGCTCCACAGGTAGGCGAGCGTCTCGCCGGGCGGCGGCAGCAGCACCGGCTTGATCCACCGGGCCGAGATCACGAGCTCCCACAGCGCGAACAGCAGCAGCGGGCCGATCAGCGGGAGCAGCCTTCGGTCCATCAGTCGCGAGGCGTTCATGGCCCGCTCCTCACGCGGTGTAGAGCAGCGGCTTCACCGGCACCRCACGCGAGAAGATCTTGCGTTCGGTGAACACGTCGAAGAACTTCTGGAACGCATCGATGTCGCTGGGCTTGAACTCGTTGTAGAGCGTGAAGCCCGACAGCGGCACCTCCTTCACCAGCGACGCGTCGATCGACGTGAAGCCGTCGAGGTGGTTGCGCGACTCCTCGGGGTTCTTGCGCACGTGCTCCACCGCTTTCGCGTAGGCGGCGATGTATTTCTTCGCGTCGGCCGGGCGCTCCTTCAGCAGCGTGGCGGTCACGCTGGCCGAGCCGCCGAACCACGGCGCCTCGGCATCGCCGAGCACGTACTTGCTGATCACGCCGGTCTCGAGCACGCGCGTCAGGCCCTTCAGGCGGCCCGCGGTGCCGGTGGGCTCGAGCGTGTAGACCGCGTCGATCTGCCCGCCGACGAGCGCCGGCACGTGCTGGCCGACCGGCAGCTCGGTGACCTGCGGATTCGCGACGCCGTTCTTCTCGAGCATGATCTTCGCGAGCGTGACGTTCTGGATGCCGGGGCCGCTCGCGATCTTCTTGCCCTTCAGGTCGGCAAGCGACTTGATCGGGCTGTCCTTCGCGACGACGAACTCGTCGAGCACCAGCTTGTGGTTCGACGGGTTGCTGCAGATGATCTTGAACAGGCCCGGCGAGGTGATCTCGGCGAGTGCCAGCACGGCCGACGCGGTGCCGTTGGCCGAGCCGTGGATGCGGCCGGAGATCATCGCCTCGGCCACCTGCTGGGCGCTGGAGAACTTGACGCCCTCGACGTCGAGCCCGGCCTCCTTGAAGGTGCCGAGCTCCAGGCCGGCATACAGCGGCAGGCCACTCGCGATCGGCCAGTAGCCGATCAGGATCTTGTCGTCCGCGGCGCGGGCGAACGAGGCCGCGCCGAGGGTGGCCGTGGCGGCGAGGGTCTGCAGGGTGCGGCGGCGGGTGATCATCGAGGGGTGCTCCTGGGAACGTGTTTCTGTGCGCCGGCTTCGACAGGCTCAGCCCGAACGGAGGCAATCAGCGCATTCGAATCGGCCACCGCGCCGAACACCCCGCCCTGCATCGTCACCATCTTCAGCGCCGCGAGGTGGTTGCCGAGGTCGGTGGCGGCAGTGCAGTCCGAGACGATCAGGCACTCGTAGCCGCGGTCGTTCGCGTCGCGCATCGTGGTGTGCACGCACACGTCGGTCGTGATGCCGGTCAGCACCAGGTTGCGGATGCCGCGGGTGTGCAGGATCAGGTCGAGGTCGGTCGCGTAGAACGAGCCCTTGCCGGGCTTGTCGATCACCGGCTCGCCGGGCAGTGGCGCGAGCTCGGGGATGATTTCCCAGCCCGGTTCGCCGATCGTCAGGATGCGGCCGCACGGCCCGACGTCGCCGATGCCGATGCCGTCGGTGCCGATCTGCCGCGAGCGCCAGCGCTTGTTGGCCGGCAGGTCGCTCAGGTCGGGGCGGTGCCCTTCGCGGGTGTGGATCAGCAGGCAGCCGGCGTCGCGCATCGCGGCCATCAGGCGCTGCAGCGGCGCGATCGGCGCGCGCGTCAGGCCGATGTCATAGCCCATCTTGTCGACGTAGCCTCCCGCGCCGCAGAAGTCGACCTGCATGTCGATCACGATCAGCGCGGTGTTGTCGGGCCGCAGGTCGCCGTCGAACGGCCAGCGGTAGGGATCGGCATCGACGTAGCGGGGGATCACAGCGACACCCCCAGTTCCGCCGGTGCGCCCTGGACCCGGCGCGTCGGCGAGCAGGTCCACACCAGGATCGCGAGCGTCAGCACGTACGGCACCGCGTTGAACAGGTGGTAGCCGCTGCTGATGCCCACCGACTGCAGCGCCGGCCCGAGCGCGCCGGCGCCGCCGAACAGCAGCGCCGCGCCGAGGCAGCGCCACGGGCTCCAGCGCGCGAAGATCACCAGCGCCACCGCGATCAGCCCCTGCCCGCTCGACAGCCCTTCGTTCCAGCTGCCCGGGTAGTGCAGCGACAGCGAGGCACCGCCCAGGCCCGCGATGAAGCCGCCGATCACCGTGGCCGCGATGCGGATGCCGTGGACCGAGTAGCCGAGCGAGCGCGCCGCATCGCTCGAATCGCCGGCCATGCGCAGCACCAGCCCGAAGCGCGTCGCCTTGAAGCCCCACGCGAGCAGCGCAGCAAGCGCGACACCGATCGGGAACAGCGCATTGACCTGCAGCGCCGAGCGGATCTGCGCCGAGCTGCTCCATTCGCCGAGCGCCAGCGCGGGGATCTGCGGCGCCTGCGGCTGGATCAGCGGCTTGCCGAGGTAGAACGCGAGCCCGCTGCCGAGCAGCATCAGCGCGATGCCGGCGGCGATGTCGTTGACGCGCGGCAGCGAGCACACCAGGCCGTGCAGCAGCGCGAGCGCGGCGCCCGACAGCCCGCCGACGAGCACGCCGACCCAGGCCGATCCGCTGAGGTACGCGCCGCCGAAGCCGCTCATCGCGGAGAACACCAGCACGCCCTCGAGCCCGAGGTTGATGCGGCCGGCCTTCTCGGTGACGCACTCGCCGAGACTCACCATCAGGAACGGCGTGCCGACGCGGATCGCACCGCCGAGCACGGCGATCAGCACGTTGAAGAACAACTCCATGCTGCTCATGTGCTCACCTGCGCGGAGGTCGGCGCAACGACCGGCGGCAGCGCGACCGGCTTCGCCCGCGCGACGAAAAGCCTGCCGCGCAAGGCCTCGCTCGCGAGGATCAGCAGGAACGCGAAGCCCTGCAGCACCAGCACCGAGGCATCGGGCAGGTCCATGCGCCGCTGCAGCAGGCTGCCGGCCGCGCCGAAGCCGCCGAACAGCACCGCCACCGGCATCACGAGCCACGGGTTGTGGCGCGCGACGAAGGACACC
Organism: Rhizobacter sp. P2_H2; assembly: GCF_056403375.1. NCBI lineage: Bacteria > Pseudomonadati > Pseudomonadota > Betaproteobacteria > Burkholderiales > Sphaerotilaceae > Rhizobacter > Rhizobacter sp. P2_H2. The sequence continues at coordinate 220 of NZ_JBFUFP010000464.1, read as the reverse complement.
AGGATGCCGGTGTAGCCGAGGCCCGCGATCAGCGCAGCGTTGGCGCTGGTGTGCACCGCCAGCACCTCGATGCCGCCGGCCAGGCCGGCGCAGGCGCCGCCGATCGCGCAGGCGATCACGATCAATCGCGCACTCGGCAGGCCCACCAGCAGCGCGGCACGCGCGTTGCCGCCGACCACGCGCGTCGCGAAGCCCGACGGCGTCTGGAAGATCCACAGGC
>NZ_JBFUFP010000463.1:0-4145 GCF_056403375.1 Rhizobacter sp. P2_H2 | reverse complement strand
TCGTAGACATACTCATCGGCTGTGTTTGACCACAACGAACGAAGTGAGTGGCGGGAGTTTGCCGATGCACCCCCGAAGCCGAGCTTCTTCGTGCAGTCGGCCCGCCAGGGTCGACCGACCCAGCCGAGCCCCCAGCCCCTCACGCCACCCGCCGCGCCGAGCCAAGCAGAAGCAGCCTCAGTCGGAATCCGGCAGCGGCACCTGCACCACCGGCGGCGCCCCGCGAAACACCGCGACGATGTGCGCGTAGACCATGCCGTTCACGTAGAACAGCAGCACCACCATCGCGATGCGGAACACCTTGATGCCGAGCTTCTGCCAGTCCGAATCGTCCATCGCGAGGAACAGGCCCCATGCGATGCCGCTGCCCAGCAGCAGCAGCGCCGCGAGGCCGAGCATGATCCAGCTGAAGATGGCCATCAGGGGTGCGGGAAGTTGGGGTTGAAGGGCGTCACCACGCCGGGGCCAGCGCGGCGAGGCCCGCCGGCGCTTCGCGTTCGTCCTCGAAGCTGACGATCTCGTAGCTCGATGCATCGGCCAGCACCGCGCGCAGCAGCTTGTTGTTCAGCGCATGGCCCGACTTGTACGCGGTGTACGCGCCGATCAGCGGGTGGCCGGCCACCTGCATGTCGCCGATCGCGTCGAGGATCTTGTGCTTGACGAACTCGTCGTCGTAGCGCAACCCATCGGAGTTCAGCACGCGGTAGTCGTCGACGACGATCACGTTGTCCATGCTGCCGCCCAGGCCCAGCCCGCGCGAACGCATCATCTCGACATCCTTCGTGAAGCCGAAGGTGCGCGCGCGCGCGATGTCGCGCTTGTAGTGGCCCGAGCCCATGTCGAACACCACGCGCTGGCCGGTCTGGTTGACCGCCGGGTGGTCGAAGTCGATCTCGAAGGTCAGCCGGTAGCCGCTGTACGGCTCGAGCCGCACCCACTTCAGCTTCGGCCCCTCGCCCTCGCGCACCTCCACCGGCTTCAGGATGCGCATGAAGCGCTTCGGCGCATCCTGCAGCTCGATGCCCGCCGATTGCAGCAGGAACACGAACGATGCGGCCGAGCCGTCGAGGATCGGCACCTCTTCGGCGGTGATGTCGACGCGCAGGTTGTCGATGCCGAGCCCGGCGCAGGCCGACAGCAGGTGCTCGATGGTGTTGACCTTCGGCGCCCCCGGGTCGCCGTTCAGCGACAGCGTGGTCGCCATGCGCGCCTCCGAGATCGACAGCACCGCCACCGGGATGTCGACCGGCGTCGGCAGGTCGATCCGGCGGAACACGATGCCGGTGTCGGGCGGCGCCGGCCGCAACGTCAGCTCGACGCGCTGGCCGCCGTGCACGCCGACGCCGACGGCGCGCGTCAGGGACTTGAGGGTGCGTTGGGCAAGCATCGAACGATTTTAGGTCCGGACGAGCAAACCCAGCGGCCCCCGTGGAACCGGCTTTGCCGGGCCACTGGGGGCGCCCCCTCGAGGGGGAGGCGCGCCAGCGCCTCGGGGGTGGGTCATCAATCCGCCTGCTTGCGCAGGAACGCCGGGATCTCGATCTCGTCCATCCCGTTGCTCGCCAGCGCATCCACCTTCGCCGCGGCCGTGCGGCCGTTGCGCCAGACGCTCGGCACGCTCAGGCTGCTGTAGTCGTGCGCGCCGCCGCCCGGCGGGTTGACCGGCTGCGTCAGCACCGGGATGTTGTCGGTGCCGGTGCGCTGCGCGACCTGCGTGTGGACCACGCTGATCGGCGCAGCCACGCGCTTGGCCGGGCTCAGGCCGGTGGCGATCACCGTGACGCGCAGCTGGTCGCCCAGGCTCTCGTCGTAGGCGGTGCCGTAGATCACGTGCGCATCGTCCGCGGCATAGCGGCGGATGGTGTTCATCGCGTTGCGGCTCTCGCTCAGCTTGAAGCTGCCCTTGCCGGCAGCGATCAGCACCAGCACGCCGCGTGCGCCGGACAGGTCGATGCCCTCCAGCAGCGGGCAGGCCACCGCCGCATCGGCCGCCTTGTGCGCGCGGTCCGGGCCGCTGGCCGTGGCCGTGCCCATCATCGCCTTGCCCGGCTCGCTCATCACCGTCTTCACGTCCTCGAAGTCGACGTTGACCAGCCCCGGGATGTGGATGATGTCGCTGATGCCGCCGACCGCGTTCTTCAGCACGTCGTTGGCATGCGCGAAGGCCTCGTCCTGCGTCACGTCGTCGCCCAGCACGTCGAGCAGCTTGTCGTTCAAGATCACGATCAGCGAATCGACGTTGGCTTCCAGCTCGGCCAGGCCCGCGTCGGCCGCCTTCATCCGGCGGTTGCCTTCGAAGTCGAACGGCTTGGTGACCACGCCGACCGTCAGGATGCCCATCTCCTTCGCGATGCGCGCGATCACCGGCGCGGCGCCGGTGCCGGTGCCGCCGCCCATGCCGGCGGTGATGAAGAGCATGTTCGCGCCCTTGATCGAGTCGCGGATGCGGTCGACCGCTTCTTCCGCCGCGGCGCGGCCGGCCTCCGGCTTCGCGCCGGCGCCCAGCCCGGTGCTGCCGAGCTGGATCAGGTGGTGCGCCGTCGAGCGGTTCAGCGCCTGCGCGTCGGTGTTCGCGCAGACGAACTCCACGCCTTGCACGCCGCGCGAGATCATGTGGTCGACCGCGTTGCCGCCGCCGCCGCCGACGCCGATCACCTTGATCTGCGTGCCCAGGTCGAAGTCTTCGATCATTTCAATGGCCATGGTGTTCTCCAATCCTTGTTGCAGTTGCCGTTCTGGGGTGGGACTCTGATGAGTCCTCGTCTGGTGTGTTGTTGTTCTTCATGGGGGATACCTGCTGCCACGGAGCTCGAGGCCGAGGCTTGCGGATGCGTTTGTCGTCATGCGCGTTCTCCGTGGTGTGTCAGAAATTGCCGAGGAACCAGTCCTTGGCGCGACCGAAAAGCGTCTTCACCGAACCGGCCTGCTGCGCGGCCTTGATGCCGCGCGCACGGCCGAGCCGCGCCTCCTCGAGCAGGCCCATCACGGTGGCCGAACGGGGGTTCGCCACCATGTCGTGCAGCGAGCCGTGGTAGGTCGGGATGCCCTTGCGCACCGGCTTCAGGAAGATGTCCTCGCCGAGCTCGACCATGCCCGGCATCACCGCCGCGCCGCCGGTCAGCACGATGCCGCTGGACAGCAGCTCCTCGTAGCCGCTCTCGCGGATCACCTGGTGCACCAGCGAGAAGATCTCTTCCACCCGCGGCTCGATCACGCCAGCCAGCGCCTGGCGGCTCAGCATGCGCGGCGCGCGGTCGCCGAGGCCCGGCACCTCCAGGTTCTCGCTCGGGTCGGCCAGCAGCTGCTTGGCCACGCCGTACTCGACCTTGATCTCCTCCGCATCCTTGGTCGGCGTGCGCAGCGCCATCGCGATGTCGCTGGTGATCAGGTCGCCGGCGATCGGGATCACCGCGGTGTGGCGGATCGCGCCGTCGGTGAAGATCGCGACATCGGTGGTGCCGGCGCCGATGTCGACCAGCGCCACGCCCAGGTCCTTCTCGTCCTCGGTCAGCACCGCATGGCTGGACGCGCTCGGGTTCAGCACCAGCTGGTCCACTTCCAGCCCGCAGCGCCGCACGCACTTGACGATGTTCTCGGCCGCGCTCTGCGCGCCGGTCACGATGTGCACCTTCACCTCGAGCCGGCCGCCGCTCATGCCGATCGGCTCCTTGACCTCGTGGCCGTCGATCACGAACTCCTGCGGCTCGACCAGCAGCAGCCGCTGGTCGTTCGGGATGTTGATCGCCTTCGCGGTCTCGACGACGCGCGCCACGTCGACCGGCGTGACCTCCTTGTCGCGCACGATCACCATGCCGGTGGAGTTCTGGCCGCGGATGTGGCTGCCGGTGATGCCGGTGTAGACGCGCGTGATCTTGCAGTCGGCCATCATCTCGGCCTCCTTCAGCGCCTGCTGGATGCTCTGCACCGTCGCATCGATGTTGACCACCACGCCGCGCTTCAGGCCGTGGGCCGAGGCGATGCCGAGCCCGGCGACGCGCAGCTCGCCGTCAGGCAGCACCTCGGYCACCACCGCCATCACCTTCGCGGTGCCGATGTCGAGGCCGACCACCAGGTCCTTGTATTCCTTGGCCATGTTTCGTGTCACCCTCTCATTTCCGTCTGCCGGGGGCCGCAGCCTCCAGCGT
>NZ_JBFUFP010000462.1:0-4150 GCF_056403375.1 Rhizobacter sp. P2_H2 | reverse complement strand
GTTCTTCCCGCTCTTCGGCGACTCGCCGGAATGGGGCATGGTCGCCGTGCTGGCGATCGTCGGCGCGGGCTTCGGGGCCTGGTCGTCCAGCCTGATCGGCATCTCCACCCCCAATCACCGGCTCAAGCGCTTCGAGTCCGCCATCGAGCAAGGCCAGATCCTGCTGATGGTCGACGTGCCGCGCTCGCGCGTCGACGACATCGAATCCCGCTTGCAAACCCTGCACCCGGAAGCGCATCTGGAAGGCGTGGAGCCGAACATCCCGGCGTTTCCCTGACCCGGGCTGCCATTCGACGGCGCCTCCCGCATGGAGGTGACGATGGAACATCGATTGCATCTGCATCGCTGGGAGCGGCGGGAACCTGACTGGTCCGCCGCCGCGGTGTCCGGCTTTGCCGCCGGCGCGGTCCTGATGGTGCTGGAACTCCTCTGGGCGGCCGCTGCCGGCAGCATGGGGCCGTGGCGCATCTCGCAGCTGGTCGCGGCGATCGCGCTCGGTTCGGACACCGGCCACGCCTCCGAGTCGTTCAGCGTGGGCATCGTGGCGGTGGCGCTCGCCACCCACTACGTGCTGGGCACTGCGTTCGGCATGGTGCTCGGCTTCATCAGCGCCGGCTTCCGCTACGACACCGGGCCGCTCGCGCTCGCGGTCGTCGGCCTGGTGTTCGGCGCGTTGCTCTACCTGGCGAGTTTCCACGTGGCCACGCAGGTGTTCCCCTGGCTGGTGGAGTTGCGCGGCTGGGGCACGTTCGCGGCCCACCTGCTGTTCGGTGTCACGGCGTCGCTGCTGTACTGGAAGCTGGCGCGGCGCCGCCAGTCCCCGCCGCCCGGCCACTGAACGCCGGCCATGGTCATCGCCCTCGTCCTGCTGGTGCTCGTCGTCGCGTCGGTGCTGTTCCACCTCGTCACGCCGTGGTGGACGACGCCGCTCGCGTCCAACTGGAAGCAGATGGACGACACGCTGACCATCACGCTGGCCATCACCGGGCTGTTCTTCGTCGTCATCAACCTGTTCGTCGCCTACACCGTCTGGCGCTTCCGGCACCGCGCCGGCCAGCGCGCCGCGTACGAGCCCGAGAACAAGCGCCTGGAGCGCTGGCTGATCGGCGTCACGACGCTGGGCATCGCCGGCCTGCTGGCGCCGGGGCTGGTGGTGTATGCCGACTACGTGCACCCGCCCGCCGATGCGCGGCTGCTCGAGATCGTCGGCCAGCAGTGGCAGTGGCGCTTCCGCCTGGCGGGCGCGAGCGGCAAGCTGGGCGGCAGCGACGCGCGCTTCGTCAGCGGCAGCAACCCGCTCGGGCTCGACCCGGCCGATGCCGCCGGGCAGGACAACGTCATCGTGCTCGGCAACGAGGTGCACCTGCCCATCGGCCACCCGGTGAAGGTGCTGCTGCGCTCGCACGACGTGCTGCACGACTTCTTCGTGCCGCAGTTCCGCGCACGCATGAACATCGTGCCGGGGCAGGTGAGCTCGTTCTGGTTCACGCCGACGCAGCCGGGGCGCTTCGAATCGATGTGCGCGCAGCTGTGCGGCGTCGGCCACCCCGACATGCGCGGCTACGTCGTGGTCGAGGATGACGCGGCGTTCCAGGCCTGGCTGAAGCAGCAGCCCACCTTCGCGGCGACGCAGGCCGCCGCCGCGCCGGCTGCCGCAGGCACCGGCACGCCGGCCGCGCTGGGCCGCTCGCTGGCCCAGACCAAGGGCTGCGTGGCCTGCCACACGGTCGACGGCAGCCCCGGTGTCGGGCCGACCTGGAAGGGCCTGTTCGGCAAGACCGAGACGATGGTCGACGGATCCACCGCGCTGGTCGACGAGGCCTACCTGAAGGACTTCATCCGCAACCCGAAGGCACGCGCCGTGAAGGGCTTCGCCCAGGTCATGCCGCAGATCGAGCTGACCGACGAGGAACTGGCGGCCCTGGTGGCCTACATCCGATCGAACGGCAAACCGTCATGAGCTACGTCGACACCGGTGCGCACCACGCCCCGCAGACCTTCATCACGAAGTACGTGTGGAGCCAGGACCACAAGGTGATCGCGGTCCAGTACGCGAGCACGGCCATCGTGGTCGGGCTGATCGGCCTGCTGCTGTCCAACCTGATGCGGCTGCAGATCGGCTTCCCGGGCCAGTTCGCCTTCATCAACGCCGAGCGCTACTACCAGTTCGTCACCATGCACGGGATGATCATGGTGATCTACCTGCTCACGGCGCTGTTCCTCGGCGGCTTCGGCAACTACCTGATCCCGCTGATGGTCGGTGCGCGCGACATGGTGTTCCCGTACATGAACATGCTGAGCTTCTGGGTCTACCTGCTGTCGGTGCTGGTGCTGGTCGCGAGCTTCTTCGTGCCGGGCGGGCCCACCGGCGCGGGCTGGACGCTGTACCCGCCGCAGGCCATCCTGCCCGGCACGCCGGGCTTCGAGGGCGGCATCGTGCTGATGCTGGTGTCGCTGCTGATCTTCATCGTCGCCACGACGATGGGCGGGCTCAACTACGTCACCACGGTGCTGCAGGCGCGCTGCGAAGGCATGACGCTGCTGCGCATGCCGCTGGCCGTGTGGGGCATCTTCGTCGCCACCATCCTCGCGCTGCTGGCCTTCCCGGCGCTGTTCGTCAGCGGCGTGATGATGCTGCTCGACAAGACCCTGCACACCAGCTTCTTCATGCCGGCCCTGGTCTCGATGGGGCAGGTCACCGACTACAAGGGCGGCAGCCCGCTGCTGTTCCAGCACCTGTTCTGGTTCTTCGGCCACCCCGAGGTCTACATCGTCGCGCTGCCGGCCTTCGGCATCGTCTCCGACCTGATCAGCGTGCACGCGCGCAAGGCGATCTTCGGCTACCGCATGATGGTCTGGGCGATCGTCGTCATCGGGGCCCTGAGCTTCGTGGTGTGGGCGCACCACATGTTCGTCAGCGGCATGAACCCGTGGTTCGGCTTCTTCTTCGCGACCAGCACGCTGATCATCGCCGTGCCCACCGCGATCAAGGTCTACAACTGGGTGCTCACGCTGTGGCGCGGCGACCTGCACCTGACGGTGCCGATGCTGTTCACGCTCGCCTTCATCCTCACCTTCCTGAGCGGCGGGCTGACCGGGCTGTTCCTCGGCAACGTCAGCGTCGACATCCCGCTGTCGGGCACCTACTTCGTGGTGGCCCACTTCCACATGGTGATGGGCGTGGCGCCGCTGCTGGTGGTGTTCGGCGGCATCTACCACTGGTTCCCGAAGGTGACCGGCCGCATGCTGGACGACCGCCTCGGCAGGTTCCACTTCTGGGTCACCTTCATCGGCACCTACCTGATCTACTTCCCGATGCACTACCTGGGCGTGCTCGGCATGCCGCGGCGCTACTACCACTACGAGAACTACCAGTTCATCCCGGCCTCGGCGCACGCGCTGAACGTGTTCATCACGGTGGTCGCGCTGACGGTGGGGGCGGCGCAGCTGGTGTATGTCTTCAACCTGGTCTGGAGCGCGTTCCGCGGCCGCCGCGCCGACCCCAACCCGTGGCGCGCCGCGTCGCTGGAATGGGCCACGCCGGACACCCCGCCGGTGCACGGCAACTGGGGGCCGCGGCTGCCGGTGGTGCACCGCTGGGCCTATGCCTACAGCGTGCCAGGCGCGCCGCAGGACTTCATCGCGCAGGATGCGCCGCTCGACGCCGGTGGCCAGGAGCCCGAGCCGCCCGACCCGCCCGGACAAGCCAGGGAGGTGTCGAGATGAACAGCGCCGTGCTCGGATCCCCGGCCGTCGACGACTCGCCCGCCGCGCGCGCACTGGACACCGGCCTGTGGGTGTTCATCGCGGTCGCGAGCACGCTGTTCGCGCTCTTCCTGTCGGCCTACGTGATGCGCATGGACGGCGCCGCCGACTGGTCGACGCTCACGCTGCCGCGGCAGCTGTGGCTGAGCAGCGCGCTGCTGCTGGCCGGCAGCCTGCTGCTGCAACGCGCCGCCGCGGCCGCCCGCAGCGCGCGCTGGCCGGCCGCGCGCAGCCTGCTGCTGGCCGGCGGCGTGTGCGCGATGGCCTTCATCGGCGTGCAGCTGTGGGCCTGGCAATCGCTGCTGGCCGCGCGCGTGGGGCTGGCCGGCAACCCGGCCGCCAGCTTCTTCTACGTGCTGACGGCGCTGCACGGGCTGCACGTGCT
>NZ_JBFUFP010000461.1:0-4158 GCF_056403375.1 Rhizobacter sp. P2_H2 | reverse complement strand
CGGCCCTCCTGCACCTGCACGCCGGGCTGGTTGGCATCAACATCGACCGCTTCGAGCGTGATGGCCGCCTGCGGCGCCACGCCCTGCACATCGGCGCCCAGGTAGTTGACGACTTGCAGTCCGCCGCTGCCATCGGCCACAAACGCCAGGCCGCCGGCCAGGGCCAGGTCTTTGGGCATTTGCGGCAGGTTGATGCGCGTCACCAGGTTGCCGGTGTTGGCCGGATCGGCGGTGCTGAATACATCGAGCGAGCGAAACGCCGCCACGATCGAATCATTGCCGCCCACCGCCAGCGCGAGGCCCGAGCCATTGAGAGCGATCGCGCTGCCGGCCACGACGGTGTTGTCGGGGCCCGAGAGCAGTACCGGCAGGCTGGGGTTGGAGACATCGACGGTGGAGAAGCCCCCGCCGACCACGCCATTGCCCGCGCCGACATAGGCGACGCTGTTGCCGACAAAGAGCTGGCCGCCTGCGGCCGGCAGTGTCAACGCGCCCAGCGCCGCCAAGCTCGCGTTGGCGATATTGATGGTCCGCAGCACGCCGGCCGCATCGACCGTGTAGGCGGTGCTGCCGAACACGGCGATGTCCAGCAAGGTGCTGCCCGCCAAGTCCAAGCTGCTGACCAACTCGCCGGTGTTGATGTCCACACTGTGTACGCTGGCGCCGGCCGTGACATAGGCGATGCCGTCACTGAGCTTGACGCGGTTGACGCTGCTGCCAAAGGGCACCGTCTGCACGCGCAGCGGCGCAGCGGGAATGGCAATGTCAACAATGTGCAGCCCGGCCTCATTGCCGGCCACGGCGGCTAGGCGGCGCGCTGCATCGACCGCGACATCGGTGTTGTTGCCGGGCAGCTTCAATTGCGACAGTATTTTCAACGTGCTGAACTGCGAGGCATCGACCACGGCCACGCCGTGGGTGCCGGTGGCCAGCAGCGCCGTCAGCGCCGCCTTGCCGTCAATCGAGCCGAACACGGCCACGGCCTCGGCCGTACCCAGCAGCGCGGCGCTKCTCACCACGCCGATGGGAATGCGCAGGGCGCCCAGGGGATCGCCGCCTTGGTTGACTTCGGTGAAGTCGTCCACGCCATCGGCGTCGCTGTCGCGCCGGATTGCACTGGAGCCGACGGCGAATTCCACATCGTCGGGCAGGCCGTCGTAGTCGCTGTCTTTTTCGGTGCTGGCCAGGAACACCATTGACGAGGTCAAGTCGGTGCCCTTGCCGCCAATCGCGGTGCGGCCGTAGCCGTGCGACACCAGCCCGGTGGCCGGGTCGAAGCCGACCACGTGATACGGCGTGCTAGCGGCCAGGAAGAAGTTGAAGTAACCGTTGTCGTCGCTGATCGCGCGCAGCGGCGGCACCTCGGGTTGATCGGGGTTTTGCAGCGCGAAGTAATTCTTGCCCCACTGCACCGTGGGCAGCGCGGCCAGGCCGGTGGCGACCACCCCAAGGCGCAGTTTGGTTTGCAGCGGATCGTTGGTGCTGAGCTCGATCAGGCCGCGTTGCAGGCCCAGACGATCGGGCGCGAAGCGCGCGCCAAAGCTCAGGTGCTCACCGGTTGCCAAGCTGATCGGATGGGTCGCCAAGTCGGCCGGCAGACCCAGCAGCGCAAAACTATCGGCGCCTTCGGTCAGCGCCGCGCCCGAGATCACGAGCGGCTGCAAGCCGGTGTTGGTGATGGTGAAGATCTCATCCCGCTGCACCGCGGGCGCACCGGGCCGCAGGCCGCCGAGATTGTTGTTGCTCAAAGCCACGCTGGCGGTGGGCGCCACGCGCAAGCCCGTGCCTTGCAGCTTCAACACGAAGTGCGGCACGGTGCCGGCATTGGAATCCAACGTCAGGAGGTCTTGCGCGTCGCCTTCTTGACCCGGGTCGAATCGCAGCGTCAGTGCGATTTGTGCGCTAGGGTCTATGGAGGTTCCTGCAGGCGGTGGATTGACGAGCGAGAAGCCTTTGCCGCCGCCGAGCTGTGGCGCACTCAGTATCAATGGTTGGACGCCGCCGTTGACGATCTGCAGGACGGTATCGATGAGCTCGCCGCCGGCGCCGTCGGCTGCAACCGAGCCCACGGGCAAGGTGTCCAGGCCCACGCCGAAGTAGTCGATGCTGCCGGTGCTGACGGCGATCTCGGGCGTCGTCAGCGGCACAGGTTCAAGAATGCGTATGCCGTTCTTGCTGCTGGTGCCTGGCCCGCGGTCATCGAGGTTGAAGTGGTCGCGCCAGTGCCGCAAGGTGTCCAGCATGGCGACGCCGCCATCCGGCGCGATCCCAACCGCTGCCTTCAGCAAATGCGTGATCGGGTACTTGAAGGCCTTGTTTCCGTCGCGCGCGCTGCCTGCGTTCATGATGTCGTTGTAGGGCGTGGCGTCGGAATTGGCACGCACGCCGGCAGTGCCGCCCATGTCGCGCGCATCGCGGAAGTGCGGCAGGTAGCCCTCGATCAAACCGAGCTGGTGGCCGAACTCATGGCTGACCGTGTCGGCCACCATCGCCGTCAAGGTCACGTTGGGGCTGGTGTGGTCCAGATGCAGGCCGATGCCGATGCTGGTCGTGCCCGAAAACGAGACGTTCATGAACTGCGACAGCGCCCACAGTTGGCCGGCGTCGGAGATCGGCTTGTCGAACCGGTGATTGGTGATCGGATCAACCCGCCCTTGCGTGCCGATGTCGTTGCGCATGTCTTCGGTGGCGATGTCGGCTTTGTTGGAAATGCCGAAGACTTGCCGGCCGCCGTCGGTCTGGTCACTCCAGGACGTGCTCACATCGGCGCCGGCATTGGCGTCCTGAAATGTGACCGCGTCTCCAATGGCCGGATCGTAGTTGGCCTTGACCTCGGCAAGCAGCAAGTCGGATTCGACAACCATGCGCGCGTCCAGCGCCGCGAGCTGCGTGGCGTCGAAGACATCGTCAATCGTGCCGGCGATGCCGTCCGGCCCGGGCTTGCGTTTGGATGGCATGAAGTCGGCAAACTCGGCCTGCACGCGCGGCGACAGCTTGATGTAGTCCCGCCCCTCGGCCGCCCCCGCCGCTTGCACGAAGATGCTGCCGCCACCCACCAGCGGCAAGGTCGTGACGGCGCCAGCATGCCCGGTGAACACATACTGCACGCTCGGATTGACGGGCGTRCCGTCGAGTCCCAGCTGGAACACTGTCTTCAGCGACAGCAGCAGGCGTTTGAGTTCGGCGCGGTAGCCGGCAAGGTTCAGGCCGAAGATGGGCCTGGAGCGGCTCATGCCGGTGGGCTCCAGAATGCCTACCTGACCGCCCAGCGGCAGCTTGGCATCGCTGACCTTGATCAGCAGATCGCTGCCGTCGAAGTTTCTGGGCAGCTCAGGGTCGAACTTCCAGATCAATGTGGCCTCGCCAAGCACCTCGCCATCAACGAAAAATGGCTTGTCGGCACTGAAATTCGTGTTGACGCTAACCGGCAAATGCACATGGACTTCCTTGGTGCGCACGAAGCCGCCGAGGCCGTCGTTGAGCGTCTTGATGAAGGCCGCCGTCTTGCCGGTTTTGTTCTGCGATTTGTCGGCATCGATCACATCGACCCAGCGGTACTGGTAGTAGGTGAAGACGTCGCGCGTGCGCAGCAGCTCGCCGGCTTTCTGCTGGATCACGGTGATGGTGATCTTGGCGCCGAACAATTGGTCGGCCGTGAGCTGCTGGAACTTCGGCGAGCGGAACATTTCGTCATAGCTCTTGGCCTGGAAGCCGAACAGCCTGCTTTCGCCGCTGCCCGGCGCCAAGGTGAACGTGCTGCTGACCGGCTGCAGTGCAATCGGGTTGGTGAGCGCCTTGGCGAAGCGGTCCAGCGGCCCGTCGATGTCGATGCTCACGTTGACGAAGGGCTGCAACAGGCCGCCGGGCGCGCTGGGGTGCTGGGGCACATCGCAGCCGGGAGGCGGGGGCGGGCTCGGTGGTGCGTTGGGGTCGGCCGGCGGCGCGGTCCAGAACCATTCCAGGCGCGTCACGCCGCCCATGCCGCCGTCGCCGGTGGCAAATGTCAGCGCGATCGGGTCGTGGATGGTCACGGTTTCGATCACGTCCAGCGCCTGCGCCGCGTGTTGCAGGCCGGAGGCACCGGCAGGCGGGACCGGGCCCGGCGGCTGGCCGCCCGAGCCGCCGCAGCCGCCGGGTGGGGTCAGGCCATGCCAGCCC
>NZ_JBFUFP010000460.1:0-4170 GCF_056403375.1 Rhizobacter sp. P2_H2 | reverse complement strand
ACCCGGCGCTGTTCGAGCCGGTGCGCGCGCGCATCGAGGCGCTGCTGGGCGCCGACCCCGCCGCCAACGCGCAACGGGTACGCGAGGCGCTGCGCGAGGTGGTGCAGGCGCTGCCCGAGACCCATGAGCTGATGAGCCAGCGCAAGACGCTGATGGGGCTGGCCTGCGATGCCGAGGTGGTGCTCGACCTGCATTGCGACAGCGAATCGGTGGCCCACCTCTACACCGGCACGCCGCTGTGGCCCGAGGTCGAGCCGCTCGCACGCTGCCTGGGCGCGCAGGCCTCGCTGCTGGCGCTGGAGTCGGGCGACAACCCGTTCGACGAGGCGTGCTCGCAGACCTGGTGGCAGCTCGCGGCGCATTTCAGCGACAGGCGCCCGGTGCCGCTCGGCTGCGTATCGGTCACGGTGGAACTGCGTGGCGAGACCAGCGTGACGCATCCGCAGGCGGCGGCCGATGCGGCGGCGCTGCTCGACTTCCTGACGCTGCGCGGCCTGGTCGATGGCCCGGTGCCCACGCTGCCGCCGCTGTTGTTCCCGGCCACGCCCTTGTCGGGCACCGAGGTGGTGTCCGCGCCGGYCAGCGGCGTGGTCGCGTACCACCGCGAGCCCGGCGAGGTGGTGCGCGCCGGCGACCTGATCGCCGACGTGATCGACCCGATCAGCGGCGAGGTGCATCCGCTGCACACCCGCACCGACGGCCTGTTCTTCGCGCGCGATCGGGTGCGCTATGCCATCGCAGGAAGGCCATTGTTCAAGGTCGCAGGCACCACGCCGATCCGCAGCGGCAAGCTGTCGAGTGACTGATGACAGACCACCGGATGGTGCAACTGCAGGTCGACGACCTGCACAAGAAGTTCGGCGCCGTCGAGGTGCTGAAGGGCGTCTCGCTGGCGGCGAGCCAGGGCGACGTGATCAGCATCATCGGCTCGTCCGGCTCCGGCAAGAGCACGCTGCTGCGCTGCATCAACCTGCTGGAGCAGCCCGATGCGGGGCGCATCACGCTCGCGGGCGAGGCGATCGCGCTGAAGCCGGGCCGCGACGGCCGCCTGCAGGCCACCGATGCGAAGCAGCTGCAACGGCTGCGCAGCAAGCTCGCGATGGTGTTCCAGCACTTCAACCTGTGGGCGCACATGACGGCGCTCGAGAACGTGATCGAAGCCCCGGTCCACGTGCTCGGCGTGCCGAAGGCGCAGGCCGTGGAGCGCGCCGAGGCGCTGCTCGCGCGCGTCGGCGTGCTGCACCGCAAGAGCCTCTATCCGTCGCAGCTGTCGGGCGGCGAGCAGCAGCGCGTCGCGATCGCGCGGGCGCTCGCGATGGAGCCGCAGGTGATGCTGTTCGACGAGCCGACCTCGGCGCTCGACCCGGAACTCGTCGGCGAGGTGCTGAAGGTGATGCGCGAGCTGGCCGGCGAGGGGCGCACGATGATCGTCGTCACCCACGAGATGGCGTTCGCGGCCGAGGTGTCGCGGCACCTGGTGTTCCTGCACCAGGGCGTGGTCGAGGAGGAGGGCGATCCGCGCGAGGTGCTGGGGCACCCGCGCAGCGAGCGCCTGCGCGCGTTCCTGTCAGGCGGACTGAAGTGAGGCCATCGCCTCGCCGAGACGGATCGGCCGGGCCGCTTCCCACGTCGGGTTGAAGGCCAGCGGCCCGGCCGGGAACAGCATCACGACCGTCGAGCCGAGCAGGAAGCGGCCCATCTCGTCGCCCTGCTTCAGCGTGACCGGCGCGTCGTCGTAGCGCCATTCGCGCAGCGCGCCGGTGCGCGGCGGGTTGACCACGCCGTGCCACACCGTCGCCATGCTGCCGACGATGGTGGCGCCGACCAGCGCCAGCACGAACGGYCCGCGCGGGCCGTCGAACACGCAGACCACGCGTTCGTTGCGCGCGAACAGCCCCGGCACGCCGCGCGCAGTGGTCGGGTTGACCGAGAACAGCGCGCCCGGCACGTGGATCATGCGGCGCAGCCGGCCGTCGCAGGGCATGTGGATGCGGTGGTAGTCGCGCGGGCTCAGGTAGAGCGTCGCGAAGTGGCCGTCGTCGAACTGCCTCGCAAGCGTTGCATCGCCGCCGACCATCGCCGCCGTGCTGTAGCGGTGGCCCTTGGCCTGGAAGATCTGGTCGCGCTCGATGCGGCCGAACTGGCTGATCGCGCCGTCCACCGGGCAGATCAGGTCGGCCGGCGCGAGCGGGCGCGCGCCGGGCTTCAGCGCGCGCGTGAAGAACTCGTTGAAGCTCGGGTAGGCGGCGATGTCGGGGTCGGCGGCCTCGGCCATGTCGACGCCGTAGCGCTTGACGAACCAACGGATCAGCCGCGTGGTCGAGGCGCCCCCGCGGGCCGACGCGATGCGGCCGGCCAGCAGCGTCAGCGCTTGCTTGGGGAGGAGGTATTGCGGGAGGACTGCGAGACGATCCGACACGTTGAGGGGCGCGAGGCTGGGCGAAGCTGCGCAGTGTAGCCACGCCGCCGGGCGCGCCCCCCGAGGATCATCCCGCAGTGCGCAGCTGGGTGTTGAAGAACGCGATCGTGCGCGTCCAGGCCTGCTTGGCGGCCGCGTCGTCGTAGCGCGGCGTCGTGTCGTTGTTGAAGCCGTGCTGGGTGCCGGGGTACTTGTAGGCGTCGAACTTCACCTTGGCGGCCTTCAGCGCGGCCTCGTACGGCGGCCAGGCGGCGTTGATGCGCTCGTCGTTGTCGGCGAAGAACAGCAGCAGCGGCGCCTTGATGCCGGCCACCTTGTCGAGCGCCGGCGCATTGCCGTAGAACGGCACGCCGGCCGCCAGCTCGGGCACGCGCGTGGCCAGCAGGTTGACGACGCCGCCGCCGTAGCAGAAGCCGACCGCGCCGAGCTTGCCGTTGCCCAGCGGGTGGGCGCGCAGGTAGTTGGCGGCGGCGATGAAGTCCTCCTGCGTCTTGGCCTGGTCGAGCTTGCCGAACAGCTCGCGGGCCTTGTCCTCGTCGCCGGGGTAGCCGCCAAGCGGGAACAGCGCGTCGGGGGCGAACGCGATGAAGTTCTCGAGCGCGAGGCGGCGCGTGATGTCCTCGATGTGCGGGTTCAGGCCGCGGTTCTCGTGCACCACCAGCACCAGCGGCAGCTTGCCGGAGACGCGCGCCGGCTTCACCAGGTAGCCGCGCACCTTGCCGTAGCCGAGCGGCGACGGGATCTCGACCGATTCGGCCGCGATGCGCGGGTCGGTCTTCGGCACCTGCTCGGCGGCGGCGAACTTCGGGCTCAGCGCCTCGAGCAGGCCGGCGGCCGTGAGGCCGCCGACGGCGTACTTGCGGGCGCCGTCGAGGAAGCCGCGGCGGTCGATCTGGCCGTGCACGTACTTGTCGAACAGGCGCAGCACCTCGGGATCGAAGTCGCTCGCGGTCTGGCGGGGCTTGTCTTGGGCCATCGGGTTGTCCTCTCTGGTGATGAACACGGAAGGGTCTGAGCCGCGGAGTTGAGCCGCAAACGGCGTGCCTGTCACTTGCAGGGGGATTGCCACCGTACAGAACTCAGGTTTTGCGCGCGCATCGCACGGCTGAAACATGCATCGGCCCGCGTGGCCCGCAGAATGCGCGATCCCTGCTTCTGCCGCGCCCCGTGATCGCCTACGACCCCAGCCGCACCGCCCTGTACTCGCCCGAGCGGGCGCCCACGCTGTTCACGCCCGATGCGCAGCCGACCCTGCTGCAATTGGCCACCGAGGCCGCGCGCCTGGCCTACGTGCGTGCCGAGGGCTCGAAGACCGAGGCCGAGCGGCTGGCCGCCGCGCTGGCGCGGGCCGGTTTCGACGCGCCGCGGCTGTTCGCCGATGCCGGCAGCGGCTCGCAGGCCTTCGGGGCGCTGCGGCCGTCCGACGGGCTGGTGCTGGTGGCCTTCCGCGGCACGCAGCCGGACGAGCTGGCCGATCTCGCGAACGACCTGAATGCGCTGACGACGCCGTGGCCGGAGGCGAGCGGGCGGGTGCATGTGGGCTTTGCCGGTGCGGCGCGCACGCTGCTGCCGCGCATCGGCCACTGGCTGGATGGGGATGCGAAACCGCGCAACGGGCTGCTGCTGACCGGGCACAGCCTGGGCGCGGCGCTCGCGACGCTGGCGGCCTCGGTGTGGCACGAGGGAACGCTGGTCACGCTCGGTTCCCCGCGCGTCGGCGATGCGGTGTTTGCGGCAGGGCTGCGCAATCC